>NZ_JBITTW010000020.1:0-88931 GCF_044542195.1 Pseudomonas sp. NPDC079367 | reverse complement strand
TCGTTAGCGGGAGGCGAATTCTACAGCGTTAATCGCTGCTGTCAACACCTCTTTTTCTCCGCTTTCGACCGAGAAGATCGAACCGTTAAAAGAGCCAAACATCACCGCTCTTTCAACTCCTTCCAGGCTTCGATGATCTGAAGCAAGCCGCTGTCGAAAACTGCGTAACTCTTTGAATCTCAAGGAGTTTTCCGTTTCGACTGCGCCGGAAGTGGGGCAAATTATAGACCTCTGGAATCTGCCGTCAACCGTTAATTTCGCTTTTCTTTCAATTACTTGCGGATTGGCCAAAAAACATCCAAACAGGCGAGAAAGCTGAGCCTTCTATATAGAAGAAGAACTTAAACGACTCCCCCTTGCTTCAGCGCCGCTACCGCACCAGCGTCAAGACCCAATACTCGCTGCAGAACCTGCTGCGTATGCTCACCTAATAAAGGAGGCGCAAAACGATACTCGACCGGAGTCTTGGATAACCGGATGGGACTGGCCACCTGAGGCACCATCCCTGCCAACGCATGCGGCAACTCAATCGCCAGGCCGCGCGCCTTCACCTGCTGATCCTCAAACACCTGCGACAGATCATTGATCGGCCCACAAGGCACTCCCGCCAGCTCCAGCTGAGCAACCCACTCGGCCGTCGTCTTGAAGACCGTCGCCTGACGGATCAATGGAATCAACACCGCGCGATTCGCCACCCGCAATTTGTTGGTCGCAAAGCGTGGATCATCCGCCCAGTGCGGTTGTCCCGCGACTTCGGCGAATTTGCGGAACTGCCCGTCATTACCCACGGTGAGGATGAAGTCGCCATCCGCTGTAGGAAAGTCCTGATAAGGCACGATATTCGGGTGAGCATTGCCCAAGCGCTTTGGCGCATCGCCCGTTGTCAGGTAGTTCATTGCCTGATTAGCCAGACAAGCAACCTGAACATCCAGCAATGCCATGTCAATGTGCTGACCACTCCCGCCGTGATCCCGGTGAGCGAGTGCCGCCAGAATCGCCACTGTAGAATATAGCCCGGTGAGAATGTCCGTCAGTGCCACCCCGACTTTCACCGGCCCGGCGCCCTCATCCCCCTCAGGACGACCGGTGATGCTCATCAGCCCGCCCAAGCCCTGAATCATGAAGTCATAGCCGGCGCGCTTGGCGTACGGACCGGTCTGGCCGAAGCCGGTGATGGAGCAGTAGATCAGATTCGGGTTGAGCGCCTTCAGCGATTCATAGTCCAGGCCATAGGCCGCCAGACCGCCCACCTTGAAATTCTCGATGAGGATGTCCGACTTCGCCGCCAGGTCGCGCACCAGCTTCTGCCCTTCAGGGCGGGTGAAGTCGATGGTCACCGACTGCTTGTTGCGGTTGGCCGACAGATAATAAGCCGCTTCCGACGTGTTCTCGCCGTAAGCGTCTTTAAGGAAGGGAGGTCCCCAGGCCCGAGTGTCATCACCATTACCCGGGCGCTCTACCTTGATCACTTCGGCGCCAAGGTCGGCGAGGATCTGTCCGGCCCAAGGCCCGGCCAGCACTCGCGATAAATCCAGTACCCGCAGATGCGACAGCGCGCCCATGATCCGCCCTCCTATTAATAGAACGCTTGCAGACCGGTTTGCGCACGCCCGAGGATCAGCGCATGAACGTCGTGGGTACCTTCATAGGTATTCACCACTTCCAGGTTGACCAAATGACGGGCCACGCCGAACTCATCGGAGATGCCGTTGCCGCCAAGCATGTCGCGCGCCATACGGGCGATGTCCAGCGACTTGCCGCAGGAGTTGCGCTTCATGATCGAAGTGATTTCGACCGCAGCGGTACCTTCATCCTTCATGCGACCCAAACGCAGGCAGCCTTGCAGCGCCAGAGTGATCTCGGTCTGCATGTCGGCAAGCTTCTTCTGTACCAGTTGAGTCGCGGCCAACGGGCGACCGAATTGCTGACGATCCAAAGTGTATTGACGCGCGGTGTGCCAGCAAAACTCGGCGGCACCCAGCGCACCCCAGGAAATGCCGTAGCGTGCCGAGTTGAGGCAGGTGAACGGACCTTTCAGGCCGCGGACATCCGGGAAGATGTTTTCTTGCGGCACGAACACGTTGTCCATGACGATCTCACCGGTGATCGAAGCGCGCAGGCCGACCTTGCCGTGAATCGCCGGAGCGCTCAGACCTTTCCAGCCTTTCTCCAGAACGAAGCCACGAATGTCGCCGGCGTCATCCTTGGCCCACACCACGAACACGTCAGCGATCGGGCTGTTGGTGATCCACATTTTTGCGCCGGTCAGGCTGTAGCCGCCATCGACCTTGCGCGCCCGAGTGATCATCGCGCCAGGATCGGAACCGTGGTTCGGCTCGGTCAGACCAAAGCAGCCGATCCATTCGCCCGAAGCCAGTTTTGGCAGGTATTTCTGTTTCTGTGCTTCGGTACCGAATTCATTGATCGGCACCATCACCAGTGAGGATTGGACACTCATCATCGAGCGGTAGCCGGAGTCGACGCGCTCGACCTCACGCGCGATCAGACCATAACTGACGTAATTCAGCCCGCTGCCACCGTATTGCTCGGGGATAGTCGCCCCGAGCAGGCCGACTTCGCCCATCTCGCGGAAGATCGCCGGGTCTGTCTTTTCATGGCGGAATGCTTCAAGGACACGCGGCGCCAGGCTCTGTTGAGCGAACTGCTCGGCGGTGTCGCGGATCATGCGCTCTTCTTCGGTGAGCTGTTGATCCAGCAGCAGGGGATCGATCCAGTTGAAGCTAGCTTTACCGCCCATGAGTATGTCCTCGCAAATCGACTGAATTAACGTGGCATTGATCCTAGGCGCGGTTGGCCGCCGCAGCAAACGAGGATTTCGCAACCTCTTGTGCTAATTTCTCACTCCGAAACGTCGCGAACAGCCTTTTACGCGGCGCATTAGTGAGGTTGACGTACATGCGCAGAAAGATACCCAGCACGGCCGCCCTGATCAGTTTCGAAGCGGCCGCTCGCCATGAGAGCTTTACGCGGGCTGCAGAAGAACTTTCCCTCACTCAAGGCGCCATTTGCCGACAGATCGCCAGCCTTGAGGACTTCCTCAGCGTTGAACTGTTCCGACGCTCACGGCGCGGAGTAAAACTGACTGAGGCAGGACTTTCCTACAGCCGCCGGGTAGCGACTCAGCTCGATGCCGTCGAGCGCGACACGTTGTCGGTTATGGGTCAGCAAGGCGCCAATGTAATTGAACTGGCGGTAGTTCCCACGTTTGGCACGCAATGGCTGTTGCCGCGTCTGAAGGATTTCCAGCACAAGCATCCGGAAGTCACGGTGAACCTGACCAACCGCACCCGCCCGTTCCTGTTTGCCGATACGCAGTTCGATGCGGCGATCTATTTCGGCGATGCCGACTGGTCCGGTACCGAGTCCCACAGGTTGATGGGCGAGAATCCGATGCCCGTGTGCAGCCCGACCCTGCTCGGCGACCAAACGCATCTGAACGCTGACGCCATCGCCGAATTACCGTTGCTGCAACAGACGACCCGCCCGTACGCCTGGCGTCAGTGGTTCGACTCGCAACAGCTAAACATCCCCCGCGACATGACAGGCCCACGCTACGAGCTATTCTCCATGCTCGCCCAAGCAGCCATGCACGACATGGGCATTGCGCTGATTCCGCCCTTCCTGATTCAGCGAGAGCTGACTGAAAAACGTTTGGTGATCGCCAATCACCAGGCGCTCTCCAGCTTCAAGGCGTATTACCTGATGATTCCTGAGCGAAAGGTCGAATCTGCATCGCTGAAAGCATTTCGTGACTGGTTGTTACAGCAGGCGAAGAGCTACAGCCTAGAAGACTAGAGGCTCTTATTGATTACTAACCCGGTAGTCAGGAATTTTAAAGCCCTACAGATATAACTATTTGTCGCCATTTCAATGCCTGTATCCGAAGGTCGTACAGACGTCCCATAAGCGGCGTAAGACGTGGCTTTGAGCCTTCAATGGCGACACATTGCTGCCTATTCACGCCACCTATCAGAAATTTCTAAATATTCAGCCAGAATCCTTGCAGAGCACGGCCTGCAACGGCTTCAACTGGCCGTCTGCGACATTCGGTCACGGCATGACTTGTAGTTAATTTTCCGTCACCCGTCATAATCCCTTGAAGGGCTCAAAGTTCGCCTGCAAAATGCCGCGCCCCGCCTTGATTTGGCGGGATCGTGCTGATCGGCCGCCCCAGTCGCACCATCCGTAGTGCCTGGGTTTACTCAATAAGATCACGCAGGAGATTTGACGTGCACATTGGTGTTCCTCTCGAAACCCAGACCGGTGAAACACGGGTTGCTGCAACCCCGGAAACCATCAAGAAGCTGATCAGTCAAGGCCATAAGGTCACTGTACAAAGCGGGGCTGGCGTCAAAGCCAGTGTCGTCGACAGTGCCTATGAAGCGGCCGGCGCAAGCATTGGCAGCGCCAATGACGCGTTTGGCGCCGAGCTGATTCTCAAAGTGGTCGCGCCAAGCGATGCCGAACTGACGCTGATCAAGCGCGGCACGGTGCTGGTGGGCATGCTCAACCCGTTCAACAACGAAACCATCGCCAAAATGGCCGAGTGCGGGATTACCGCGTTCGCTCTTGAAGCGGCGCCGCGCACCTCGCGGGCGCAGAGTCTTGATGTGTTGTCTTCGCAGGCGAACATCGCCGGCTACAAAGCGGTGTTGCTCGCGGCTCACTATTACCCACGCTTCATGCCGATGCTGATGACCGCTGCGGGCACCGTGAAAGCGGCGCGCGTGCTGATTCTAGGCGCGGGTGTGGCCGGGTTGCAGGCGATTGCCACGGCGAAACGTCTGGGTGCGGTGATCGAAGCGTCTGACGTACGTCCAGCGGTAAAAGAGCAGATCGAATCCCTCGGCGCCAAGTTCGTCGATGTGCCCTACGAGACCGATGAAGAACGCGAATGCGCGGTCGGTGTCGGCGGTTACGCGCGCCCGATGCCGGCGAGCTGGATGCAGCGTCAGGCCCAGGCTGTGCACGAGCGCGCCAAGCAGGCCGATATCGTCATCACCACTGCGCTGATTCCGGGCCGCAAGGCGCCGACGCTGCTCAGCGCGCAAACCGTGGCGCAGATGAAACCCGGCTCGGTGGTCATCGACCTCGCCGCCGCTCAGGGTGGCAACTGTCCGCTGACCGTGGCCGATCAGGTCGTTGTGGAAAACGGAGTGACCATCGTCGGCCCGACCAACCTCGCCGGCGAAGTGGCTGCCGATGCTTCGGCGCTGTACGCACGCAACCTGCTGGACTTCCTCAAGCTGGTGTTCACCAAGGAAGGCCAGTTCGACGTCAACCTCGAAGACGACATCGTCGCCGCGTGCCTGATGTGCCGCGACGGCCAAGTCATCCGCAAAAACGCCTAAGCAGGGATTCAGACGATGGAAGAGCTTATCTCCCCCGGTATCTACAACCTGATCATCTTCGTGCTGGCGATTTATGTCGGTTACCACGTGGTCTGGAACGTTACGCCTGCGCTGCACACGCCGTTGATGGCGGTGACCAATGCCATTTCCGCGATCGTGATCGTCGGTGCCATGCTCGCCGCTGCGCTGACCGTCACGCCGCTGGGCAAGACCATGGGCACGCTGGCAGTGGCACTGGCGGCGGTCAATGTGTTTGGTGGCTTCCTGGTCACCCGCCGCATGCTTGAGATGTTCAAGAAGAAAGCCCCGAAAGCAAAAGAAGAGGCGCCGAAGTAATGAGCATGAATCTCGTCACGACGCTCTACCTGATCGCGTCGATCTGCTTTATCCAGGCCCTTAAAGGCCTGTCGCACCCGACCACTTCGCGGCGCGGCAACCTGTTCGGCATGCTCGGCATGGCGTTGGCGATCCTTACCACCGTTGGCCTCATCTATAAGTTGGGCGCCGAGCTGGCCACTGCCGGTATCGGTTACGTGATCGTTGGCCTGTTGGTCGGCGGTACCGCCGGCTCGATCATGGCCAAGCGCGTTGAAATGACCAAGATGCCGGAACTGGTAGCGTTCATGCATAGCAT
Source organism: Pseudomonas sp. NPDC079367 (assembly GCF_044542195.1). Classification (NCBI taxonomy): domain Bacteria; kingdom Pseudomonadati; phylum Pseudomonadota; class Gammaproteobacteria; order Pseudomonadales; family Pseudomonadaceae; genus Pseudomonas; species Pseudomonas sp. NPDC079367. The sequence goes on along the minus strand of NZ_JBITTW010000020.1, from coordinate 82,925 downwards.
GATCGGCCTCGCGGCGGTGTTCATTGCCATCGCGGCGGTGGTCGAGCCGCAATCGCTGGGTATCGTTAAACAACTGGGCGATGCGATTCCGGCGGGCAACCGTCTGGAGCTGTTCCTCGGTGCGGCAATCGGTGCGATCACTTTCTCCGGTTCGGTGATTGCCTTTGGCAAGCTGTCGGGCAAATACAAGTTCCGCCTGTTCCAGGGCGCACCGGTACAGTTCGCCGGTCAGCACAAGCTCAATGCGGTTCTGGGTCTGGCTACGCTGGTTCTCGGCCTGACCTTCATGTTCACCGGCAACCTCACGGCGTTCGCACTTATGCTGGCGCTGGCGTTCGTAATGGGCGTGCTGATCATCATCCCGATCGGCGGCGCCGACATGCCGGTAGTGGTGTCGATGCTCAACAGCTATTCCGGCTGGGCGGCGGCGGGCATCGGTTTCTCGCTGAACAACTCGATGCTGATCATTGCCGGCTCGCTGGTGGGTTCGAGCGGTGCGATTCTCTCGTACATCATGTGCAAGGCGATGAACCGTTCCTTCTTTAATGTGCTGCTCGGCGGTTTCGGCAATACGGCAGACGCAGGTCCTGCCGGTGCGCAGGAAGCCCGTCCGGTGAAATCCGGCTCGGCGGATGACGCAACCTTCCTGCTGACCAACGCCGACACCGTGATCATCGTCCCGGGCTACGGTTTGGCAGTGGCCCGTGCACAACACGCACTGAAGGAACTGACCGAAAAGCTGACCCATCGCGGCGTGACCGTGAAGTACGCGATTCACCCGGTGGCCGGTCGCATGCCTGGGCACATGAACGTCCTGCTCGCCGAGGCCGAAGTGCCTTACGACCAGGTGTTCGAGATGGAAGACATCAACTCCGAGTTCGGTCAGGCCGACGTGGTGCTGGTGCTCGGTGCGAACGACGTGGTCAACCCGGCCGCGAAGAACGATCCGAAGTCGCCGATTGCCGGTATGCCGATTCTCGAAGCGTTCAAGGCCAAGACCATCATCGTCAACAAGCGCTCGATGGCCAGCGGCTACGCCGGCCTGGACAACGAACTGTTTTATCTGGACAAGACCATGATGGTCTTCGGCGATGCGAAGAAAGTCATCGAAGACATGGTCAAAGCAGTCGAGTAATTCACCGCTGCAATAGCGAACGCCCCGACTTGTCGGGGCGTTTTCGTTTGCGCCAGACGCTGGACAATTTGCCGCGTTGTTGCAGATCCGGTAACGGTGTTTTACTGCAAACCCGCGAAATAGAGGGCTCGTTTGCGACCTTGGTAGCGGGACAGGCGCCGGCCAAATTCACTAGACTGCGCATCCTGCTACTCGTTGCCCGAGATAATAATCCATGTACCGTGACCGTATTCGCCTGCCTTCGTTGTTGGACAAAGTGATGAGCGCTGCCGACGCCGCTGCTCTGATTGAGGACGGCATGACCGTCGGCATGAGCGGTTTCACCCGCGCCGGCGAAGCCAAGGCCGTTCCCCACGCACTGGCCGAGCGCGCCAAGGTCACGCCGCTGAAGATCAGCCTGATGACCGGCGCCAGTCTGGGCAACGACCTTGACAAGCAACTGACCGAGGCCGGCGTGCTGTCGCGGCGTATGCCGTTTCAGGTCGACAGTACGTTGCGCAAGGCAATCAACGCCGGCGAAGTGATGTTCATCGACCAGCATCTCTCGGAAACGGTAGAGCAATTGCGCAACCAACAGTTGAAGCTGCCGGACATTGCCGTCATCGAGGCAGTCGCCATCACCGAACAAGGCCATATCGTGCCGACCACTTCGGTGGGCAACTCGGCCAGCTTCGCGATCTTCGCCAAACAAGTGATCGTCGAGATCAACCTGGCCCACAACGCCAACCTCGAAGGCCTGCACGACATCTATATCCCGACTTACCGCCCGACGCGCACGCCAATCCCGCTGGTAAAAGTCGACGATCGCATCGGCAGTACGGCGATTCCGATTCCGCCTGAAAAGATCGTTGCGATTGTCATCACCCAGCAGTCGGACTCGCCGTCCACCGTGTCAGTACCGGACGTTGATACCCATGCCATTGCTGAACACCTGATCACCTTCTTCAAGCAGGAAGTTGCGGCCGGGCGCATGACCAACAAGCTCGGCCCGCTGCAGGCCGGCATCGGCAACATTGCCAACGCGGTGATGTGTGGCTTGATCGACTCGCCGTTCGAAGACCTGACCATGTATTCCGAAGTGCTGCAGGACTCGACCTTCGACCTGATCGACGCCGGCAAGCTGAGCTTCGCCTCAGGCAGCTCGATCACCTTGTCCGAGCGGCGCAACAGCGACGTGTTCGGCAACCTGGAAAAGTACAAGGACAAGCTGATTCTACGGCCGCAGGAGATCTCCAATCATCCCGAGGTGGTGCGCCGCCTGGGCATCATCGGCATCAACACCGCGCTGGAATTCGATATCTACGGCAACGTCAATTCCACCCATGTCTGCGGCACGCGGATGATGAACGGCATCGGCGGTTCGGGCGATTTCGCGCGCAATGCGCATCTGGCGGTGTTCGTGACCAAGTCGATCGCCAAGGGCGGCGCCATTTCCAGTGTGGTGCCGATGGTCAGCCACGTCGACCATACCGAGCATGACGTCGACATTCTGGTGACCGAAGTCGGGCTGGCCGATTTGCGCGGCCTGGCGCCACGCGAGCGAGCGCGGGTGATCATCGACAACTGCGTGCACCCGGACTTTCGTCCGGCACTGAATGATTACTTCAGCGCTGCTTGCGCTGTTGGCGGTCACACCCCACATATTTTGCGCGAAGCCCTGAGCTGGCATATGAACCTGGAAGAAACCGGGCGCATGCTTGCGGTGTAAATCACACAGATCAACACCGGCGCAAACACAATTTGCGTCGGTGGGAAGATTAGCTGAAGCATAGCCGTATAAAACTGTACTACTGTACTGGTCATTTCCTACAGCAAAACCCTACACGAGCTCTCTAAAAAGGCAAAATCGCACCATTAATGTGCGGACAGGTACAGTTTGCCCAATTTCGACCCGTACACCATCCATAAACAGTTAACTGCTCACTCACAATACAAATGAACTGTATCTACAGAGACTATCCAAACGAGAGGATCATGGGCACCAGTCAAACCACTACCTGATCCCGCCACAAGCGGAAGGATGTCAACCATGGAACGTACACTCAGTTCCGAACTGTTCTTCGAAGACAAAGCTGTAAACACCCAGGCTTCCCTGCCTCTGCGCGTTATTGCCAACCTGATGTTGTGGCAGCGCCGCATCTCCAGCCGCCATCAATTGGCCCGTCTGGATTCGCGTTTGCTGGCTGACGCCGGCATCAGCGAAGCTCAACGCTACGAAGAGCTGAGCAAGCCGTTCTGGCGCTAAGCAGCGTCGCTGGCTCTGGTCGCAAGACCCACCGCCAGCAACCCGAATTGCACAAGCAGAACCCGTCGTGGGCAACCACGACGGGTTTTGTCGTTTCAGGGGCCTTGAATGCTCTAAAACGCATAAATGAACGAGCACAAGTACAATTTACGAACAGATTAACTACCACCAGTACAGTTATTCAGAGACTTTGGAGTATCACTGGCCACCACTGGGCGAACCGCATCTGGCAGCCTAATATCCATGCAGAACGTGGCGAACGTTGCGCAAAAGGCGTCTGACTCCTCAGATACCGAGCCACCTCTCACTACGGTTTATCCAAAGGAGTTTCACCATGACCCGTCTTCGTCTGCTCAGTGCCGCTGCCCTGTTGGCGGTAGCTGCCAACGCCAACGCTACCAGCTTCATCGTGACCACCGACTCGATCGTCGGCGCGCTGAAAGCCACATCCGACGCCACTTCCGATGTGACCTCCTCGTTCCGTGACGACAAGATCGTCCTCGCTGCCCGAGACGACGCTGCCAGCTTCGTAGCCAGCGAAGGCGATATCCGTGGGGTGAAGCTGGAAAGCGCGCTCGACCACATCCGCCATCAGGCGCCTCAACTCAATGCCACCGATGCCCAATTGGCTCAGGCCATTCTGACCCTCTGATCGTTCGCTGCATTGCGGGACACGCCAGCCGTGTCCCGATGTTTCAAGGCTGGCTCTGGCCCGGGCATTTGCGCTAGCCTTCAGGCTCGTTAACAGTTGTCGAGTCCCATGCGCATTCTTCCAACTCTGCTCATCTCTTCTACTTTATTCACGGCCTGCTGGGCGATGTCCGCCAACGCCTTCGATGCTTTCAATGCGTCGACTCAAGGCACGGTTGTCAGCGGTTACGCGACCAGCATGGTGTCTTCTGCGCCGTTCGACCGTAAACTGCTGCTCGCCGCCCATGATGACGCGGCGGCCTTCGTCGCCAGTGACGGTGAATGGCGAGGCGCACGGCTGGAATCCGCGCTGCATTACCTGCGCAAAACCCGGCCGAAACTTCATGCCAGCGACCTTGAACTGGCAGAGGCAATTCTCGTCCAATAGTTATCCTTGTCCTTCCGGAGTCGTTCCATGCGTAGCCCGCTGATTGCTGCCGCCCTTGGCCTGTTTGTGTTGGCCGATGTGGCCCAGGCGCACACCCTGGTAGCCACCAGTAACATCATCGTTCGTGCCTCCCAGCGCACCATCGATTTCACCTCTGATACCACCACGTCGATTCGCGATTCGAAAATCATCCGCGAAGCCCACGACGACGCCGCCAGTTTCGTCGCCAGCAACGGCGACATCCGTGGTGCGCACCTCGAAGCCGCCCTCAACACCTTGCGTACTCGTGTGCCGGAAGCGCGCGACGCCAGTGATCAGGTACTCGCCGAAGCCATCCTCGCACTGTGAGGTCCGTTGGCGCCTGGCTGCTGGCCGGAGCGTTGTTGCTGCTTGGCAACAGCGCCCACGCCGGCCTGCAATTGCGGCTCAAGACCGAGGGTCTGAGCCCGGCTCAACAACAGGCCAGTCAGGCGCTGATCGATGAGGCCATGACGAAACTGCCGCCGAGCTTCATCGAGCGGCTGGATCGGCGTATCGATGTCGGCTGGAACGACGACATGCCTGCCAATGCTTACGGCCAGGCGACGCTGGTATCCGAGCTCGATCTGAATCGCAAGCTGCTCGCCGGTCTCACCGATGGCAGCGCGGCAAAAGAGAAAACCAATCGCCCCCACGGCACTGTGCGTCAGGAACTGCTCGCCACAGTGCTGCACGAAATCACTCATATCTACGACCGCGCGCGTTTATGGCCAAGTGTCGAGCGCACGTTGATCCAGCGCTGCACCCGGCGCTTCAACAGCGCCGGGCTGATCGGCATGCCCGATGAGTGCCGCGGGCAGAACGGTCGGCGTTTCACCATCAGCGACGACCCGCGCCTGCTCGACCTGGCCGGTTGGCAGCAATACGTCGGCCGCCGTGGCGAGCGCGAACAGCACAACCGCCAGATCGCGCGCAGCCCCGACCTTTACGAAATCTCCAGCCCCAAGGAATTTGTCGCGGTCAACATAGAGTACTTCCTCCTCGACCCGAGCTACGCCTGCCGCCGCCCGGCGCTGTATCGCTACTACAAGGAGCATTTCGGCTGGGCGCCAGCGGCCAAGGACACCTGCAGCAAGAGCTTCGCCTTTCTCAATGCGGGCAATGACTTCGCCAAGCAGCCTCTGGGGCAAGTCGATCCGGAGCGCGTCTACGCGGTCGATTACCTGCTGGCCGAGGCCAATCAGAACTGGGTCAGCCGCTGGGGCCACAGCATGCTGCGCCTGGTCATTTGCGCGCCCGGTCGTCCTCGCGGCCCGGACTGCCGCCTCGATCTGGATCAGCACCTGGTGCTGTCCTATCGCGCCTTCGTAGGCGATGTGCAGTTGTCGAGCTGGGACGGACTGGTCGGCAAATACCCGTCGCGGCTGTTCGTGTTGCCGCTGGCGCAAGTGATCGACGAATACACCAAAACCGAATTGCGCAGCCTCGCTTCGGTGCCGCTGAACCTGTCTCGTGAGGAAATCGAAGGCGTCGTCGAACATGCTGCCGAGATGCACTGGAGCTACGACGGCAACTATTTCTTCCTGTCCAACAACTGCGCGGTAGAAGGCTTGAAACTGTTGCGCAGCGGCAGCAATAACAGCCAACTGGTCGGCCTCGACAGCATCATGCCCAACGGTTTGCTGGAAGTGCTCAAAGGCCGTGGCCTGGCCGACACCAGCGTGCTCGACGATCCGAAAGAAGCTTTGCGCCTGGGTTATCGCTTCGACTCGTTCCGCGATCGTTATCAAGCGATGTTCGATGTGCTGAAGAAGCAACTACCGATCAAGCAGACCACCGTCGAAGACTGGCTGTCACTCAGCGCTGAACAACGCCGCGAATGGTTCGACCGCGCCGACCTGCGCACCAGTGCCGCGCTGTTGCTGCTCGAGCAGGCGAGTTTCCGCCGGCAGTTGTTGCTGGCCCAGGATGAGGTCAAGCAACGCTATCTCGGCGCCCGCGAGCTGGAAAATGGCGGCATGGACAAAGCCAACGCGACCCTGCAGGAGATCCTCGCCAACAGTGGCTTCCTCAGCCGCCCGGCGGAATTGCTCGACTCCAAAGGTTACGGACTGCCGCAGCCGAGCGAGTTTGGCCGACTGGAAGCGGAAAGCAGCCAGCGGCAGAAGAAGCTGCTGGCGCTGTCCGGCGACCTTGATAGCGAAGTGCGCAAGCTGCTCGAACCCAAGCGCGCCGCCGAGATTGCCGCCAGCGAGGCCAACGTCAAGCAGATCGGCGAGCATTTGCGCAAACTGCACAAGGCCTCGGGCGGACTGCAATTACCATGAGCACAAAAAAGGCTTCAGAACGCTTGTTCTGAAGCCTTTTTATTTTCCTCTGCGGTCTTAGACGCGCGCTTTGCGCACGCCTTGGGACAGCGCCGAACACAGACTCAACACGCCATCGATGGCCTGCTCAGGCGTATCGGCGCTGGCGATGTGATCAATCAACGCTGAGCCCACCACCACGCCGTCAGCCAGACGCGCGATGGCCGCAGCCTGCTCCGGTGTTCGGATACCGAAACCGATGCTGATCGGCAAATCGGTATGCCGACGCAGACGTGCAACCGCCTCTTCCACATGCTCCAGGGTCGCCGCACCGGCGCCAGTGACGCCGGCCACCGACACGTAATAGACGAAACCGGAACTGCCATTGAGCACGCGGGGCAGACGCGCGTCGTCGGTGGTCGGCGTGGTCAGGCGAATGAAATTCAGACCGGCAGCCTGCGCCGGGTCGCACAGTTCTTCGTTGTGCTCTGGCGGCATGTCGACCACGATCAGGCCATCGACGCCGGCATCCTTGGCGTCGGCGATGAAACGCTCGACGCCGAACTTATGGATCGGGTTGAAATAACCCATCAACACCAGCGGCGTGTCGCTGTTGCCTTCGCGGAACTCGCGAACCATTCGCAGGGTTTTCAGCAGATTCTGTTTGGCGCCCAGTGCGCGAATGTTGGCCAACTGGATTGCCGGGCCATCGGCCATCGGATCGGTGAACGGCATGCCCAGTTCGATCACATCGGCGCCCGCCGCCGGCAAGCCTTTGAGAATCGCCAGCGAAGTGTCGTAGTCAGGATCGCCAGCGGTGACGAAAGTCACCAGCGCGGCGCGGTTCTGTTGCTTGAGGTCGGCAAAGCGGGTTTGCAGGCGGCTCATCAGTGTTTCTCCTGCTGCGACTGTTGCATATGGTGCATTACGGTTTGCATGTCCTTGTCACCACGGCCCGAGAGGTTGACCACCATCAGGTGTTCCTTCGGCAGATTCGGTGCGCGTTTGAACACTTCCGCCAGGGCGTGAGCGCTTTCAAGGGCAGGAATGATTCCCTCCAGACGGCAGCATTTGTGGAACGCTTCGAGCGCTTCATCGTCAGTCACCGAGGTGTACTGGACGCGGCCGATGTCATGCAACCAGGCGTGTTCAGGGCCGATGCCCGGATAGTCGAGGCCGGCGGAAATCGAGTGGGCGTCGATGATCTGGCCATCGTCGTCCTGCAGCAGGAAGGTGCGGTTACCGTGCAGCACGCCCGGCACACCGCCGTTGAGACTGGCCGCGTGCTTGCCGGTTTCGATGCCGTAACCGGCGGCTTCGACGCCGATGATCTCAACGCTCTTGTCGTCGAGGAACGGGTGGAACAGGCCCATGGCGTTGGAACCGCCACCGATGCACGCCACCAGGCTGTCCGGCAGACGACCTTCCTGAGCTTGCAGTTGATCGCGGGTTTCCTTGCCGATGACGGCCTGGAAGTCGCGGACCATTGCTGGATAAGGGTGTGGGCCGGCCACAGTGCCGATCAGATAGAAGGTGTTGTCGACGTTGGTCACCCAGTCACGCAGGGCTTCGTTCATCGCGTCTTTCAGGGTGCCGGTGCCAGCCACGACCGGAATGACTTCAGCGCCGAGCAGCTTCATCCGGAAGACGTTGGCCTGCTGACGTTCGATGTCGGTGGTGCCCATGTAGATCACGCAATCGAGACCGAAACGCGCAGCAACGGTGGCCGTGGCCACGCCGTGCATGCCGGCGCCGGTTTCGGCGATGATGCGCTTCTTGCCCATGCGCCGCGCCAGCAGAATCTGGCCGATGCAGTTGTTGATCTTGTGCGCGCCGGTGTGGTTCAGCTCTTCACGCTTGAGGTAGATCTTCGCACCGCCGCAGAACTCAGTCAGGCGTTCGGCGAAATACAGCGGGCTCGGACGTCCGACGTAATCACGCTGGAAGTAGGCCAATTCTTCCTTGAATGCCGGATCTTCCTTGGCCGCTTCGTATTCGCGGGCCAGGTCGAGGATCAACGGCATCAGGGTTTCCGCTACATAACGGCCACCGAACGCACCAAAAAGGCCGTTGGCGTCAGGGCCGTTACGCAGATCAGAGGTGTTCGAAGTCTGGGTCATGGGTCGCTCCAGGTGAATTCGGCCAGAAGGCAATGACGCCCACTCTACCTCTGACGCTCTGGACTGAAAACCGATAAGATCGCCGAAACCTGTCAGGAAAACTCACAGATACCATGAACCACGACCTTCCCCCGTTGAATGCCTTGCGCGCCTTCGAGGCCACCGCCCGCCTGAACAGCGTTAGCCAGGCCGCCGAGCAGCTGCATGTCACCCACGGCGCGGTCAGCCGCCAGCTCAAGGTGCTTGAGGAACATCTCGGCGTGAGCCTGTTCGTCAAGGATGGGCGCGGCTTGAAACTCACAGATGCCGGCGTGCGCCTGCGCGATGCCAGCGCTGAGGCGTTCGACCGGTTGCGCAGTGTTTGTGCGGAATTGACCCAAAGCACTGCCGATGCGCCGTTTGTGCTCGGGTGTTCCGGTAGCCTGCTGGCGCGCTGGTTTATTCCGCGCCTGGGGCGGCTGAATGCCGATCTGCCGGACTTGCGTTTGCACCTGTCTGCCGGTGAAGGCGACCTCGATCCAAGGCGCCCGGGACTGGATGCGCTGTTGCTGTTCGCCGAGCCGCCGTGGCCAGCCGATATGCAGGTCTATGAACTGGCGGCGGAACGCATTGGCCCGGTCATGAGCCCGTTGTTCAGCGGCTATCGAAAGCTGCAAGTCGCTGGCGCCGCAGAACTGCTCAACGAGCCCTTGCTGCACACCACGTCTCGCCCGCAGGCCTGGCCCAGCTGGGCGCAGGAAAACAACCTCGACGCCAAGGCGTTAAAGCTCGGGCAAGGATTCGAGCATTTGTATTATTTGCTGGAAGCGGCTGTTGCAGGTCTCGGTGTAGCAATCGCACCGGAGCCATTGGTAATCGAAGATCTGAAGGCGGGTCGCCTGGTTGCGCCGTGGGGCTTCTGCGAAACCCCGGCGCAACTGGCGTTGTGGCTACCCAAGCGCGCCGCGGACGGGCGCGCTCGGCAACTGGCGCAGTGGCTCAAAAACGAGCTGCGCCAGCCTGATCACTCACCGCGTTTGAACAGAAAATAGGCAGCAAGCAAGCCGATTGCACCGACAGCCACGCCGGCTGTGGTCCATGGGTGTTCCTGGGCGTAGTCACGCGTGGCGATGCCGGTCTCGCGGGTTTTGACTTTGACTTCTTCATAGGCGTCGCTGAGCAGGTGACGCGAGTGCTTCAGCGCACTTTCAGCATTGCTTTTCAGCGCCTTGAGGGTCTTGCGCGACTCGTCCGAAGCATCGTCTTTCAAGCTTTCCAACGATTTGAGCAGACTCTCGATCTCGGCTTCCATGCTTTGCAACGAGGCTTTACGTAAAGAGGTGTTGGCCATGGTGGCTCTCCTGCATTGGTGATGAGTGGCGTGTGTTGGTTGGGACTTCAGCATGTCGAGAAAGTGCAGAAATTCTGAACTTCGGCAGCGTAGCGGCGCCGAAATCAACAGTGCAATTGCCTGCTAGGCTCAATTTCACACGCCATTCCAACCCAAGGAGATCGCCATGAGTGACCATCACACGTACAAGAAAGTCGAACTGGTCGGTTCGTCCACCACCAGCATCGAAGACGCCATCAACAATGCGCTGGCCGAGGCCAACAAGACCCTGCGCAATCTGGAATGGTTTGAAGTGACCGAAACCCGTGGCCATATCGAAAACGGCCAGGTGGCGCACTTTCAGGTCACGCTGAAGGTCGGCTTCAAAATTGTCGCCAGCTGAGTTTGGTCCGGTCTTCTGAACTTGCGCGCTGGCCGAGTGCCATAGGGAATGGCAAAGCGCTACAAGGTGAGCGTATCGGGTAGATGACTCGATGCCCGCCTCTTTCAATCCGACCAGGGAGTGCGACCGATGAAGAAGTTCATGTTGGCAGTAGGTTTGTTAAGCCTTGCGGGTGGTGCGTTTGCAGCCGGCAAGCCATGTGAAGAACTGAAAAGCGAAATCGCAGCCAAGCTCGACGCCAAAGGCGTTTCCGGTTATTCGCTGGAGGTTGTCGACAAGGGCGCAGCGGCTGACGGTGACGTCGTCGGCAGTTGCGAAGGCGGAAGCAAGGACATCGTCTACAAGCGCGGTTGATTGCGTCTGAAATACAAAAGCCGACGTGGATGCGTCGGCTTTTTTGTGGGCGATGATTTTCCGGGCAGGAGCTGCAGCATGCTGCGATCTTTTGTTCTTGATTTCAAATCACAATCAAAAGATCGCAGCCTCGTTGCACTCGACAGCTCCTACAGGGGTTCGCTTTATCCCTTCATGACTTGGGCCAGCAGTTCGTAGGAATGGATGCGATCGGCGTGTTCGTAAAGATCACTGGTGAAAATCAGCTCATCCGCCTGGGTCTGCTCGATCAACACTTCAAGTTTGGCGCGGATCTTCTGCGGGCCGCCGACCATCGCCAGGCCGAGGAAATCGCCCACCGCCTCGCGCTCATGGGGCAGCCACAGGCCGTCCATGGTTTTAACCGGCGGACGCTGCACCAGGCTCTGCCCACGCATCAGCGCAAGAATTCGCTGGTACACCGACGTCGCCAGGTAATCGGCTTGCTCGTCGGTATCCGCTGCCACCAACGGCACACCGAGCATCACGTACGGCTTGTCGAGCACCGCCGATGGCTTGAAGTGGTTGCGGTAGATGCGAATCGCCTCATGCATGAAGCGCGGCGCGAAGTGCGAGGCGAAGGCGTAAGGCAGGCCGCGCTCGCCGGCCAGTTGTGCACTGAACAGGCTCGAACCGAGCAGCCAGACCGGCACGTTGGTGCCGGTGCCGGGCATGGCGATCACCCGTTGTTCCGGCGTGCGCGGACCGAGGTAGCGCATCAGCTCGGCGACGTCTTCGGGAAAATCGTCAGCACTGCCCGAGCGTTCGCGGCGCAAAGCGCGGGCGGTCATCTGGTCTGAGCCGGGCGCGCGGCCCAATCCCAGGTCGATTCGTCCCGGGTACAGGCTCTCTAGGGTGCCGAACTGCTCGGCAATGACCAGCGGCGCATGGTTGGGCAGCATTACCCCGCCGGAACCGACACGAATCGTCGACGTGCCACCGGCGAGATAGCCGAGCAACACCGATGTCGCTGAACTGGCGATGCCGTCCATGTTGTGGTGTTCGGCGACCCAGAAGCGCGTGTAGCCGAATTTCTCGGCATGCTGCGCCAGATCCAGCGAGTTGCGCAGCGATTGCGCTGCGCTGCCGTTTTCGCGCACGGGTACCAGGTCGAGAGTGGAAAATTTAACGTCGGACAGTTTTTTCATGAACCTGCATCTCCGGGTGGGGAGGCAGGTTTTTCTTTGCGAACGAAAACCTGCCAAATCCATAAGCGTGTTTTATGGAATGAGGGCATATACCCGAGATTCAATAGCAGCGGCGAAATTTCCTACTAAAAAAGTCAACGATTCAGCCAGGCTGAACTTTGTTCCGCCGTCTATCCTCAGAAGCCTTGCTAGTAAAAACCGCGAAGGCGCGGCGTACCGCGCCACATTTGAGGAGGCAGACATGGCTATCGTGAAAAAGGCATCGGCGCATTGGGAAGGCGATCTGAAAACCGGTCTCGGCTCGATCTCCACCGAAACCGGCGTGCTGCGAGAAGCGCCGTACGGCTTCAAGGCGCGCTTTGAAGGCGGCAAAGGCACCAACCCCGAAGAACTGATCGGTGCGGCCCATGCCGGCTGCTTCTCCATGGCATTCTCGATGATTCTCGGCGATGCCGGCCTCAAGGCAGACAGTATCGACACCAACGCCGAAGTCACCCTCGATCAGGTTGAAGGTGGTTTTGCGATCACTGCAGTGAAGCTGATTCTCAAGGCGAAGATCCCGGGCGCGACTCAGCAGCAGTTTGAAGAGCTGAGCAACAAGGCCAAGGAAGGTTGCCCGGTTTCCAAGGTCCTGAATGCGAAGATCACCCTTGAGGCTTCGCTGGTCAGCTGATCCGACGTTTGCCAGGCTGACGCGTTCGCGAGCAGGCTCGCTCCCACAGGGGATTTGTGCACGTCGCAGATCCCCTGTGGGAGCGAGCCTGCTCGTGAAGGCAATCTCGAAACCAGCTCAGCGGCCGGCAATTAATACAAGGTGTGAGCAAAGTCAGAACCCGCTCTGTAAAACTGTGGTCGAATAATCGACAGCAGCTTCAGCGCACGCCCGTGCGCGCTGCCTCAAGGAGCTTCATCGATGAAACGTATTGGCTTGGCGATCCTTTGCAGTGCACTGGCCACGTCCGCTATCGCAGCCCCGAAGGACTGCGAAGAGCTCAGAAAGGAAATCGAAATCAAGATTCAGGCGAAGGCGATCCCCTCGTACACCCTGGAAATCATCACGGCGGAAGAGGCGAAGCAGCACGACTCGGCCATGATCGTCGGTTCTTGCGAGAACGGCACCAAACGAATCATTTATCAGAAAAACGATAGCTGAATGTCCGTCACGGCACGCAATTGATCTGCCGCTCGTTGGCAACTATCTGCCCCTGACGATTGATCAAGCGTGCGCTTGGCGTGAAGGCCAGCGATCGGGCCTCAAGGCGGTAACGCTGCCCGGCCTCGAAGTGTTCATAGGGCACGGTCATGTAACACAGCCGCTCTTGCGGATCGGTATCCATGCCCTGACCACCCCCGAATACTTCGAAGTCAAAGCGCACGGTGAGCTCATGACTACCGGGCGTTACCTGAAAAAACCGTCCGTCGCGCAAGCGCTGTTTATCCAGGCGCTCGGCCATCAGCACTTTGCCGCCGGGGGTAGGCATGGCGAAGTCTACCCAGGCTTTGTCTGGATCGGCCGCCGGCAGCGGGGTCTGGCAGCCGGCGAGCACACTGGCGGCGAGCAATGTCGTCAACTTGCGCATGATTCAATGTCCTGGAAACGAGGGTTTTCCAGCATAGCGCCGATCAACTGCTCTGACAGCCCGCCGGTGTGCCCTGACCAACTACCTTGCGCTGTTCGTCATAAAGCTTGGCCCAAGGCCGGAAGCCGATGCTGCCAGCCTGCAGCTGATAGCGCTGGCCGGCGTTGAAATCCTTGAATTTCACGCTCATCTGGCAATCGCGCCACAGCGGTTCGGCATTCGGGCCGATGTTGGTGGCCTCGACCGGAAATTGATAGCGAACTTTAAGCTCATGGCTGCCGGGCTGCACCTCGAAATAGCGTTTATCGATGGCCTGCGTGGCATCGACTTGCACGGCTTGCAGCGCCGTGTCGTGTTGGCGGGCGTCGAGATCAATCCAGGCTTGCGAGGGGTCGGGATCGGGCATTCCAAATCCGGCACAACCGGCCAGCGTCAGCAGGCCACCTGTCAGCATCAACATGCGCATAGCGGAGCTCCTTGAGGCGGGATAGTCTTGGGGCAGACTTTCCGGGGAATTTCTTATTTTGATCAGGCCGTTTTCCAGCCTTGGGTTACTTGATCGCGTTTTTCCGATTTTGTTTCCGGGTGTGTTGCTTTTGTTGCTCAACGGTTGCGCCGGCGTCAGCTACTACAGCCAGCTCGCCAGCGGACAACTGCAACTGCTGCGCGCGCGGGAGCCGGTCGAGAAGGTCATTGCCGACCCAGCCCGCGACGTCAAATTGCGCGCGCATCTGGCCCAATCACAGAAGGCTCGCCTGTTCGCCAGCGAGCACCTGCACCTGCCGGACAACCGAAGCTATCGCCTGTACGCCGACATTGGCCGGCCGTTCGTGGTGTGGAATGTGTTCGCCACCGAGGAGTTTTCCCTCACGCCGCAAAATCACTGCTTTCCGATTGCCGGCTGCGTGGCGTACCGCGGCTACTACAGCCAGAGCGCCGCCCGTGGCGAAGCGGCGATTCAGCGACTGGAGGGCATGGACGTATCGATCGGCGGTGTCGAGGCGTACTCGACGCTTGGCTGGTTCGATGACCCGATCCTCAACTCGATGATGGGCTGGGGCGACGAGCGGCTGGCCACGCTGATTTTTCATGAGCTGGCGCACCAGCGCTTCTATGTGAAGGACGACACCGAGTTCAACGAGTCATTTGCCACGTTTGTCGAGCAGGAAGGCACGCGGCAGTGGCGCGCGTTTCGCGGGTTGCCGGCGGAGTCGGATGCCAGGCTCAAGCAGCGTGAGCAGTTCATCAGCCTCGTTCTCGACACGCGCTCACGGCTGGAAAAACTTTATGCGCAACCATTGCCCGCCGAGCAGATGCGTGAGCGCAAAGCGGCGGAGTTCGAGCGCTTGCGCAGCGACTATCGGGTAATGCGCGACAGTCGGTGGGCCGCAGACAAGCGTTATGACGCCTGGGTCAATGCGCCGCTGAACAACGCGCGGTTGCTGCCGTTCGGGCTGTATGACCAGTGGGTGCCGGCGTTTGCGGCGTTGTTCCAGCAGGTGGGTGGGGATTGGCCGAAGTTTTATGCCGAGGTTGAACGCTTGGGGAAGTTGCCGGTTGATGAGCGCAAGTCGGCGCTCAGAGCGTTGGCAGCATCCTGATTTCACATTGGCTGAGCCGGTCTTTTCGCGAGCACACCCGCTCCCACAGGGGGAATGCATTCCAAACGCAGGAGCGGGCTTGCTCGCGAAAGCGGACTCATCCGCGCCGCAGGAATGCCTGATGCAACGCATCCAGCGTTTCAAAGTGATAAGCCGGCGCCTCGGCATTCAGCTCTTCAAAACTTCCAAACCCATAGCCCACCGCCGCTGCATCCAGGCCATTGCTGCGCGCGCCGATCAGGTCGTGCTTGCGATCGCCGATCATCAGGGTCTGCGCCGGATCCAGCCCTTCTTCCTGCAGTAAATGCGCGATCAATTCGACCTTGTTGGTCCGCGTGCCGTCCAGCTCGCTGCCGTAGATCACTTTGAAATGCCGGGCAAAATCGAAATGCCGGGCGATTTCGCGGGCAAACACCCACGGCTTGGAGGTAGCGATGTACAACTGCCGTCCCTGCCCGCTCAAGGTTTCCAGCAGCGGCGTCACGCCATCGAACACTCGATTCTCGTAGAGGCCGGTGACCTTGAAGCGCTCGCGATAGAAATTCACCGCCTCCCAGGCCTTGGCTTCGTCGAAATCGTAAAACTGCATGAACGCTTGCAGCAGCGGCGGGCCGATGAAGTGTTCCAGTTTGCTCAGATCCGGTTCGTCGATGCCGAGATTGGCCAACGCAAACTGGATGGAGCGGGTGATGCCCTCACGCGGGTCGGTCAGGGTGCCATCGAGGTCGAACAGTACAGTCTGGTAATGCATGGAAATTCCCGAGCAGGTGTAGGGCGATTCAGAGCTGGTCGTAGCCTTCGGCCAGATGCAGGTCCTTGAGCTTGACGTAGTTCGCCGCGCTGTAAGTGAAGAAGGCGTTTTCCTTGTCGGTCAGCGCCCGCACCTGTTTCACCGGGCTGCCGACATACAGAAAGCCGCTCTGCAGGCGCTTGCCCGGCGGTACCAGGCTGCCGGCGCCGATGATCACATCGTCTTCAACCACGGCGCCGTCCATGACGATGCTGCCCATGCCGATCAGCACGCGGCTGCCGACGGTGCAGCCATGCAGCATGACCTTGTGAGCGATGGTCACGTCATCGCCGATCAGCAATGGAAAACCGTCCGGGTTGAACGGGCCGGCATGGGTGATGTGCAACACGCAGCCGTCCTGCACGCTGGTGCGCGCCCCGATGCGGATACGGTGCATGTCGCCACGGATCACCGTCAGCGGCCAGACCGAGCTGTCTTCGCCAATTTCGACGTCGCCGATCACCACCGCCGAACCGTCGACGAATGCGCCTTTGCTCAAGCGGGGGGTGTGATTCTGGTATTTGCGAAGGGACACGATTAGTTCTCTCTCTGTCGCCGATAGCTGCGGTGAGTGTCGATTGTAATTAAGATGGGCGCATGTTTCTTCCAGCCAAGGTGCCAACCGTGAGCGTGAACAACCCTCTTTTGCAGTCCTACGACCTGCCGCCGTTCTCCACGATCCGTGCCGAACACGTCCTGCCCGCCATCGAAACCATCCTCGCGGACAACCGCGCCGCCATCGCCGAAATCCTCAAGACTCAAGGCAAGAACCCGACCTGGGCCGGTCTGGTATTGGCGATGGACGAACTCAACGATCGCCTCGGTGCGGCGTGGAGCCCGGTCAGCCATCTCAACGCCGTGTGCAACAGCGCCGAACTGCGTGAAGCCTACGAGTCCTGCCTGCCGGCCCTGAGCGCCTACTCCACCGAGATGGGTCAGAACCGCGAACTGTTCCAGGCCTATGAAGCATTGGCCAACAGCCCGGAAGCCGCCGGTTTCGACGTCGCGCAGAAAACCATTCTGGAACACGCGCTGCGCGACTTCCGCCTGTCGGGTATCGATCTGCCGGAAGCCGAGCAGAAGCGCTACGCCGAAGTGCAGAGCAAACTGTCCGAGCTGGGCAGCCGCTTCTCCAACCAACTGCTCGACGCCACTCAGGCGTGGACCAAGCACGTCACCGACGACGCCGCCCTCGCCGGCCTGACCGATTCGGCCAAGGCGCAAATGGCCGCCGCCGCGCAAGCCAAAGGCCTCGACGGCTGGCTGATCACCCTGGAATTCCCGAGCTATTACGCGGTGATGACCTACGCGCAGGACCGTGCGTTGCGTGAGGAAGTCTACGCCGCCTACTGCACCCGCGCCTCGGATCAAGGCCCGAACGCCGGCCAGAACGACAACGGCCCGGTGATGGAAGAGATCCTCGACCTGCGCCAGGAACTGGCGCAACTGCTGGGCTTCGCCAGTTTCGCCGAGCTGAGTCTGGCGACAAAAATGGCCGAATCCAGCGATCAGGTGCTGAGTTTCCTGCGTGATCTGGCCCAGCGCAGCAAGCCATTCGCCGCGCAGGATCTGCAACAGCTGCGCGCTTACGCCGCCGAACAGGGCTGCGCCGACCTGCAAAGCTGGGACAGCGGTTTCTACGGTGAAAAACTGCGCGAGCAGCGCTACAGCGTCGCCCAGGAAACCCTGCGCGCCTACTTCCCGATCGATAAAGTCCTCAGCGGGCTGTTCGCCATCGTTCAGCGCCTGTACGGCATCGAGATCGCCGAGCAGAAAGGCTTCGACACCTGGCACCCGGACGTACGCCTGTTCGAGATCAAGGAAAACGGCCAGCACGTCGGCCGCTTCTTCTTCGACCTGTACGCCCGCGCCAACAAGCGCGGCGGCGCCTGGATGGACGGCGCGCGCGATCGTCGCCGCACCGTCGACGGTGTGTTGCAGAACCCGGTGGCCAATCTGGTGTGCAACTTCACCCCGGCCGACAGCGGCAAACCAGCGCTGCTGACCCACGATGAAGTGACCACGCTGTTCCACGAGTTCGGCCATGGCCTGCACCACCTGCTGACCCGCGTCGAGCACGCTGGCGTATCGGGCATCAACGGCGTGGCCTGGGACGCGGTCGAGTTGCCAAGCCAGTTCATGGAAAACTGGTGCTGGGAGCCGGAAGGCCTTGCGCTGATTTCCGGCCACTACGAGACCGGCGAGCCACTGCCGCAGGACCTGCTGGAAAAAATGCTCGCGGCGAAGAACTTCCAGTCCGGCCTGATGATGGTGCGTCAGCTGGAGTTCTCGCTGTTCGACTTCGAACTGCACGCCACCCACGGTGACGGCCGCAGCGTGGCGCAAGTACTCGAAGGCGTGCGTGACGAGGTCTCGGTCATGCGTCCACCGGCGTACAACCGCTTCCCCAACAGCTTTGCGCACATCTTCGCTGGTGGTTATGCAGCGGGCT
The DNA here is from genome assembly GCF_044542195.1 of Pseudomonas sp. NPDC079367. Taxonomy (NCBI): domain Bacteria; kingdom Pseudomonadati; phylum Pseudomonadota; class Gammaproteobacteria; order Pseudomonadales; family Pseudomonadaceae; genus Pseudomonas; species Pseudomonas sp. NPDC079367. The sequence goes on along the minus strand of NZ_JBITTW010000020.1, from coordinate 64,407 downwards.
ACTACAGCTACAAGTGGGCTGAAGTGTTGTCCGCCGATGCCTTCTCGAAATTCGAGGAAGACGGTGTGCTCAACGCTGACACCGGTCGGGCGTTCCGCGAAGCGATTCTGGCGCGCGGCGGCTCGCAGGCACCGATGGTGCTGTTCGTCGACTTCCGTGGCCGTGAGCCGTCGATTGACGCGCTGTTGCGCCATAGCGGCCTGAGTGAGGATTCGGCAGCATGAGCGACGGCCCTGTGATTACCAAAAAGCGCTTTATCGCCGGGGCGGTCTGCCCGGCGTGCAGCGAGCCGGACAAGTTGATGATGTGGAATGAGGACGGCGTGCCGCACCGCGAGTGCGTGGCCTGCGGTTATTCGGACACTCTGAATGAGCAAGGGCTGTCGGTGCCCAAGGAATTGGGCACGCGGGTCAATACCAGCGCGCTCAAGCCGCCAGCGGACAAGAAAGTCCAGGCGGTGCAGTTTTTCCCCAATCCGAAACTGAAGAAAAAATCTGACGAGTAAAGTCACCGCTGCGAGGTGGTATTCCTTTACCGCCTGATCTTCGCGCCTTGACCGTAGGCTGAGTTTTTCAGCCTACGGTCAAGGAAGACGCGATGCCCCCTGCCAAGCCCCTGCTGCAACGCTGGCAACTGCCGGCCTGGTCCGAGATACAAGCCGAACATCTGATCCCCGCCTTCGATGCCATCGTTGCTGACAACCAGCGGATCATCGCCGAGGTGATCGCCACGCAGACCGTCCACCCGAACTGGGATGATCTGGTGATCGCCATCGACGAAGCCGACGCACGGATCGCCGAAGCCATCGCCATCGTCGAAGTGCTCGACACGGTCAAAGGCGCTGACCCCGAATGGCTAGCGCAAAGCGCGCAGTGCAGCCTGACAGCGAAGCGCTACCGCTCGCAGAAATTTGCCAACCTGGCGCTTTATCGCACGTATCAAGGTCTGGAGCGGAGCCCGATCGCCGCTAGCTTCGATGCGTTTCGCAAGGCATCGCTGGCCAAAACCCTGCTCGGTTTCCGTCTGACAGGCATTGAATTGCCCGCCGAACAACGACAGCGGCTGGCCACGCTTACCGGCGAAATTGACCTTCAACAGCAAATATTCTTGATCAATCTGCAGCGCAGCAACGCGGCCTGGACCCGTCAGATCGACGACATTGCCACGCTTGATGGGCTGTCTGTGGAGTTCAGGGATCGATTGGCGCTCAACGCGCGTCAGGCCGGAAAAACCGGCCGGCTGCTGACGCTCGATCACAACACTTATGAATACCTGATGAAAAATGCGCGCGACCGCCGTTTGCGTGAGGCGTATTTTATCGCCTTCAACACCCGGGCCTCGGATCAGGGGCCGCATGCTGGCCGGTTTGACAACGGCCCGGTCTTGCAGAAACTGCTCGCGCTGCGCCATGAGCAAGCCCGATTGCTCGGGTTTGAGAGCTTTGCTCATTTGCGCCTTTCCCAGCAAATGGCTGCCTCACCGGTTCAGGTCGAAGCGTTCCTGAAACAGCAGATCGCGCACAATCAAGCAGCGCTGGAACAGGACACACGGGTCTTGCAGGCATTCGCCGCAACTCATGGAGTCGAAGAGTTGCAGGCCTGGGATTTCGACTATTTCGTTGAACAATGGCGCCAGCAGCATTCGGCGAGCGTACTCAAAGGCCTTCGCCAGTATTTCGCACTGGACGAAACGCTGAACCGGTTCTGCCAGTTCATCGAGCATCTGTTCGGCGTCAAACTGACCGAGCGCAAAGACCTCAGCCATTGGCACGAAACGGTGCGGCTATTGGAAGTCAGCGAATACGATCAAGTCATCGGCTTTATCTACATCGACCTCTTTCATCGTCAGGACGCACCCGACTATGCCATGACCCACACCGTGCGCGACCACCATATCAATGCAGAAGGTCGGCCGGCCCTGCCGATCGCCATCCTCCATTGTAATTTTCCGCCCATCAGCGGCGACCACCTCGGCGTGCTGTCGCACAAGGATTTGCGCGTACTGTTTCACGAGTTCGGGCATTGCCTGCAGCATGTGCTGACCCGCTCGCCTCACCATAACCTTTCGGGTATCTCGCAAATGGGCCGTGACTCAGCGGAATTCGCCGGGCAGCTGTTCGAGCAGTTCAGCCTGTCGGACGAGCTTCTTGAGTGGCTGTCCGCGCATTACCAGAACCGTGTGCCGTTGGGCCGTCCGCGGATCAACTCAGCGCTGACCGCCCTCGCAGCGCACACCAGCCGCGATACCGCGACGCTACTGCTCGAGTCACTGCTCGATCTTGAATTGCACCGCAGCGAGGCCAATGGCCGCAACGTACAACAGTGCTTCGACACGGTGCTGCAACAGATACCGCAGCTGAACCTGCCGGCCTATTGCCGGTTTGCCAACGGTTTCGATTATCTGGTCACCGGTTACGAAGCCTCGGTGTACGCCTACAAATGGTCAGGCGTGCTGGCATCCGAAGCGTTCAAGCGCGTCGAACGCGAAGGTGTGTTCAACACACAGACCGGTCGCGGACTGCGCGAAGCGTTTTTCTCCGGCGAATCGGTTTCGCTGCCGGACGCAATGGAGAAATTTCTCGGCCATCCAATACCTGCCGAACTCTTTCCAGCACGGCCGGATTAAACCGCAGGCTACTCGACGTGGGCCGACTGGAACCAGCTTTTCATGGAGCAGGTGGCGAAGGCGCTGGTGCTGCAATCACCGTTTGTCAGCGCTGTGCGCAACTTGTCGACATCCGCCTGCATCATGTAGCGAATCCCGTCCTTGAAGTGGGTGCTGTCGCCGAAACCGCCTTGGGTCATTTCGCTCAGGGCGTCCTCTTTGCTCCACCCCTGCACCACGACTCGATACATGGCCGCCATCAGCCCGCTGCGATCGGAACCGTGCTTGCAATGCATCAACACCGGGCCGCTGGCTTCGGCCGCCTGGATGGCGCGCAACGTCTTGAGCACGTCGCTGTCGTCGACATGATTAGTGCGATACGGCAACTGCACTTGCCTGACCCCAGGCGTAGACAGCCAGTCGCTGTCGGTTTCAGGCAGGAAGTTGATCACCGTGGCCACATGCAGACTGTTCAGCAATGGCACCGCGCCTCGGTTCGGCAGGGCGCTGCGATACAGGGTCGGCGACATGCGGAACAGATTGAACTGCGCCTCGACCGGCTGCGCCCACTCGGGCGGACGAGGCGACGCCGCGTCGGCCGCCTGAGCGGCACTGCCGTACAACAGCGCAACAAACGAAAAACACAACGCGGGGAACAAGTGCACTCGAGACATGCTGGGCTGACCGATTCGGCAATCTTCATGGAAGGAGTTGCAGCTTCGCGGCTCAGCGGTCAATGCGCCGTGAGCCGGCCGTCAAAGAAATGTGAATCGTCGCCTCACGGGCTTTTTTCCGCCCAAACGGTTTTTCTTGATGCTTAGCCTGCTACCATTTGTCACATGATGTTGCAGACGTGGCGCCCATAGTCGGGCCAGAAACTCGTCATCGCGACGCACCATTCCTCGAGCCGCTCGCAGAAGCGGCTGACTTTTATGCCTGATGAGGTCCCATGTCTGATCAAGATCGAGACAACCCGCGGCGCGAGTTCTTGCGCAAATCCTTGACCCTGATTCCGGTGGTCACGCTCGCCGGTACTGGCCTGGGCAGCAGCGTGCTGCAAGCTGCACCTGAAACTGCGCCCGCCAAACCTGCGGCCCAGCCGGTTCGCGCCGAGGCCGGCGAGTACCAGCCCGGCTATTTCACCGCTGAGGAGTGGGCATTCATCAATGCCGCCGTCGCGCAATTGATCCCCAACGATGCTCAAGGCCCCGGTGCCCTCGAAGCCGGCGTGCCGGAATACATCGATCGTCAGATGAACACGCCGTACGCCGCAGGCGCGCTCTGGTACATGCAAGGCCCGTTCAATGCCGACGCTGCGCCTGAGATGGGCTGGCAGAGCAAACTGGTACCCAAAGACATTTACCGCCTCGGCATCGCCGCAACGGATCAGTGGGTTAAACAACTCAGCGGCAAAACTTTTGCCGAGCAAGACAGCGCTACCCGAGACGATCTGCTGAAACAACTCGAAGCCGGCACGCCGCAGTTCGACGCGGTACCGGCGAAGATTTTCTTCAATTTGCTGCTGCAAAACACCAAGGAAGGCTTCTTTTGCGACCCGATCCATGATGGCAATAAAGGCATGGTCGGCTGGACCATGATCGGCTTCCCCGGCGCCCGCGCCGATTTCATGGATTGGGTGGAACGCAACGAGCAATACCCCTTCCCGGCAGTGTCGATTCGCGGCGAGAGGGCGTAAGCATGGCAACGGTAATGAAGAAAGTGGATGCAGTCATCGTCGGTTTCGGCTGGACCGGCGCGATCATGGCCAAGGAATTGACCGAAGCGGGCCTCAACGTGCTGGCGCTGGAGCGCGGGCCGATGCAGGACACCTACCCCGACGGCAACTATCCACAGGTGATCGACGAACTCACCTACAGCGTGCGCAAAAAACTCTTTCAGGACATCTCCAAAGAGACGGTGACCATTCGCCACAGCGTCAACGACATCGCCCTGCCCAACCGCCAGTTGGGCGCGTTCCTGCCCGGCAATGGCGTCGGCGGCGCCGGCCTGCACTGGTCGGGGGTGCACTTTCGAGTCGATCCGATCGAATTGCGCATGCGCAGCCATTACGAAGAACGCTACGGCAAAAGCTTCATTCCCAAGGACATGACCATCCAGGACTTCGGCGTCAGCTATGAGGAGCTGGAACCGTTTTTCGACTTCGCGGAAAAAGTCTTCGGCACCTCCGGCCAGGCCTGGACCGTGAAGGGCCAATTGGTCGGTCAGGGCAAGGGCGGCAACCCCTATGCGGCGGACCGCTCCAATCCGTTTCCGCTTGAAGCGCAGAAAAACACCGTGTCCGCACAGCTGTTCGGCAAAGCGGCTACAGAAGTCGGTTACAAACCCTACAACCTGCCTTCCGCTAATACTTCTGGGCCCTACACCAATCCCTACGGCGCACAGATGGGCCCGTGCAATTTCTGCGGTTTCTGCAGCGGCTATGTCTGCTACATGTATTCCAAGGCGTCGCCGAACGTGAACATTCTGCCGGCGCTCAAGCCGCTGCCGAATTTCGAACTGCGGCCCAATTCCCATGTACTGCGGATCAATCTCGACAGCAGCAAGAGCAAAGCCACTGGCGTGACGTATATCGACGGCCAGGGCCGCGAGATCGAGCAGCCGGCGGATCTGGTGATTCTCGGCGCCTTTCAGTTGCACAACGTGCGTCTGATGCTGCTCTCCGGGATCGGCAAACCCTACGACCCGATCAGTGGTGAAGGCGTGGTCGGGCGTAACTTCGCCTACCAGAACATGGCCACGATCAAGGCGTTCTTCGACAAGGACACCCACACCAACAATTTCATCGGCGCTGGCGGCAACGGTGTGGCGGTGGACGATTTCAACGCCGACAACTTCGACCACGGCCCGCACGGCTTTGTCGGCGGTTCGCCGATGTGGGTCAACCAGGCCGGCAGCCGACCGATTGCCGGCACCTCGAACCCGCCGGGCACACCGGCGTGGGGCAGTGCGTGGAAACGCGCCACTGCTGATTACTACACCCACCAGGTGTCGATGGACGCCCACGGCGCGCATCAATCCTACCGTGGCAACTACCTCGATCTCGACCCGGTGTACCGCGACGCCTATGGTTTGCCGCTGTTGCGCATGACCTTCGACTGGCAGGAAAACGACATCAAGATGAACCGTTTCATGGTCGAGAAAATGGGCAAGATTGCCCAAGCCATGGGCCCGAAAGCCATCGCGGTGATCGGCAAGCAAGTCGGCGACCATTTCAACACTGCCTCGTATCAGACCACCCACCTCAACGGTGGCGCGATCATGGGCACCGATCCGAAGACCAGCGCGCTGAACCGCTACTTGCAGAGCTGGGATGTGCACAACGTGTTCGTCCCGGGCGCCTCGGCATTCCCACAGGGCTTGGGCTACAACCCGACCGGGCTGGTCGCGGCGCTGACTTATTGGTCGGCGAAGGCTATTCGTGAGCAATACCTGAAGAACCCCGGCCCGTTGGTGCAGGCTTAAGGAGCGATGACCATGAAAAATTTCGTTATCGCGACCCTCGCCCTGCTCGGCAGCACCGCAGTTTACGCGGCGCAAGCTGATCAGAATCTGATCAAGCAAGGTGAGTACCTGGCCCGCGCCGGTGACTGCGTGGCCTGCCACACGGCCAAGGGCGGCAAGCCCTTCGCCGGTGGGTTGCCGATGGAGACGCCGATCGGCACGATCTACTCGACCAACATCACCCCGGATAAAACCGGCCTCGGCGATTACAGCTTCGAGGACTTCGACCAGGCCGTGCGCCATGGCGTGGCCAAAAACGGCAGCACCTTGTACCCGGCGATGCCGTATCCGTCTTACGCACGGGTCAATCAGGCCGACATGCAAGCGCTGTATGCGTACTTCATGCACGGCGTCGAACCGGTGGCGCAGGAGAACAAGGCCAGCGACATTCCGTGGCCGCTGAGCATGCGCTGGCCGTTGATGGGCTGGCGTTGGCTGTTCGCGCCGAAAGTCGAGGATTACAAGGCCACTTCAGACGACCCGGTGATTGATCGCGGGGCGTACCTGGTTGAAGGCCTCGGCCACTGTGGCGCCTGCCACACGCCGCGCGCGCTGACCATGCAGGAAAAATCCCTGAGCGCGGCGGACGGCAGCGAATTTCTTGCCGGCAGTGCACCACTCGAAGGCTGGATCGCCAAGAGCCTGCGCGGCGATCACAAGGATGGTCTGGGCAGCTGGAGTGAAGGGCAACTGGTGCAATTCCTCAAGACCGGGCGCAGTGATCGCAGTGCGGTGTTCGGAGGCATGAGCGATGTAGTCACCCACAGCATGCAGTACATGAGCGATGCCGACCTCACCGCGATTGCCCGTTATCTGAAATCGCTGCCGGCCAATGATCCAGCGGATCAGCCGCACCAATACGACGAGAAAGTGGCCAAAGCGCTTTGGAATGGCGATGACAGCCAACGCGGCGCGTCGGTGTACATCGACAACTGCGCGGCCTGTCATCGTACTGATGGCCATGGCTACACCCGAGTGTTCCCGGCGCTGGCGGGCAATCCGGTGCTACAGACGGACGATCCGACTTCGCTGATCCACATCGTGCTCAAGGGCGGAACACTGCCCGCGACGCACGCCGCACCCTCGACATTTACGATGCCCGGTTTCGCCTGGCGTCTGTCGGACCAGGAAGTGGCGGATGTGGTGAGTTTCATTCGTGGCAGCTGGGGCAACAAGGGCGCGGAAGTCAGTGCCAAGGAGGTTGCGCATCTGCGCAGTGAAGATATGCAAAACACGTCCGGGGATGATCTCGGCCAGGTCACTCAACACAACTAAAAATAAAACCCTGCATGGAATATTCATGCAGGGTTTTCATTTATGAGGTGTTAGCAATAGTTGTGCTTACGGATTAATGATTGCCACATAAGCTTCGGCCAATGCGATCAACTTTTCCTTGTCATCGCTATCAATGTCACCGTCGCCGTCGACATCTTTCTTGTCGGTACGAATGGAGAAGGTCTTACCCTTGTCGGCCGATACCGCTACGACGTAAATCGAATCGACCAGAGTCTCGGTCGATAGCTGTTGCTCTGCATCCCAGCCCAGTTCCTTGCGCGCCAGTTGCAGTGAAACAATAGTGTCGGAGTCGGTGATACTCGGCTGCATCATTTGCAGAAAAACACCGCGTTGGTTCAAATACGACATTCAATCAAATCCTTTTAATTAGTTGGCCGGAGTCTGTTGCCGGTAGTTCCAGAGCCTATATAGGGAACCTGAGATCGGCAATTAGGCATCTGTATCTTCACTTGTCGTTAATCAAGCAAAAAATATATCCGTCGCAAACTTCATCAGCCAGCGGCATGGCCATTTTCGATAGCATCGCTGAACGGTACTGGATCACAGCGCACACCCTCGGATACTGTATGCATATACAGAGCAGAGGTTCGTTCGATGATCACTCCAGTACCACCCCGCGGCCGCGGCACCGCCACCAACCCGCACAACCGCTTCGCGCCCAGTCGTTCGGTGGTCGAGGATGATGGCTGGTATCAGGAAGTGCCGCAGACGCAAAACACCGAAGTGATCATCGAAAAAGCCAAATCGATCATCAGCCGCAACACCTCGCCGGATCTGCCCTTCGACCGCTCGCTTAACCCCTACCGTGGCTGCGAGCATGTTATCGTCGAAACAAAAATGTATGGCCAGACTGTCTAGTGATGCTTGATATTGCTGGCTAAAGACCCAATCCAATTGGAGGTCAGATGCCACGCAAACCCTTCTCCAAGTCTGCCCTTGAGTCGAGTGAACGACCGCTCCTCCAGCGCAAGCTGCCAGAAAACACCCCCCAAGCAATCCAAAAAAGAAGCACTGCAAGGGGACAAGTGGATGTTTCAGCTCAAGGGTTGCTTGTCCGAAACAAGACCACTGGCACCAAGGACTTCGTCCGTGACTTCACCGATTTTGTCAATGAGTATCCGCACCATAAATTAATTGTTCAGCAGTTACTCATAGGTGCGCAGCTCCATGCCGCAAAAAGATTGATCACGTATCAATCCCATCAAGACATCTATTACTCAATCCAAGAGTTTGTGCTGTTTCTAAATAGCGCTGAGCCGATCAATAAATCAGTCAAAGGTGTTGCTGATGTCGATGGGCAGGTATGCATGAATTTTAGGTCATTTTTAATTCGTTCGTATCCAGGCCGCACCGTAAATAGAAAAAGATACGGTGCATTAAAAAATATATTCATCTCGTTGAAAAATAAATATAAAGGGCAGGGCTGGGTCGGCAAAGAGTTTCAATGGCCACTTGGACCGGCGATGAACGAGCAAGTAACAGAAGGATATAGCAGGGAGATTCATAATAAGCTTGTAGAGGGATGCCTGGTTGATATTAAGTTTATTATGAAGTGGATGGAGAGTTACAAAGGTCTAGTGAAAGACGGGCAACCAATGCTGGAATACGATCTTTCATTAGAAAACTTGATGTTTGATCTAGTTATGAATGAGCAGGCCAAAAGATCCAATGGGTCGATCAAGGCGACACATGTTAAGGGGTTTGAGTGGGTCATACGCATCACTGGAGATGTTAAATATTACATACGGGAAAATGGAATAAGTATAGAGAAGTTTCTGGGCATTTACCGAGCCCGCGCCCATGAACTGGCGGCTAAAGGTCGCCCTGTAGTTGGTACTGAGGTCAGTGAACGGGGGATGGTGTATGGCTGTGATCGAGAAGAATCTGGGCGAATTGCAACTGCAAATGTAGGAAGACTTTATCCTGATTGGCCTATGCAAGTGAGCTTCGAGGAAGCTGGACATCTCTTTTCCTCTGAGTGGAGTAAAAACACCGCTCACGGAACAAACAAAAAATATTCTACGCTGGAAAAAAGATTACGGTCGGCCTTGATGTATATGAGGGTCGGGCCAGAGCACCTACCCTATGAAGTAGGTCAAATGGCATACTTCAGCAGAGTAGCTTTCACAATGGGAACTATATTCCCATTCTTTCTCTTCGTGATGTTGCAGACGGGCTGGAACTTTGAGGTTGTGGTATCGATAAGCGATAACCTAGACGACCACATTGAGGAGGACCTTCTGGATGATGACTATGTGATTATTTATGGGTACAAGGGACGGTCCGACAAAAGCCAAATGCATAGATCAAACAAGCGAGATAAGTTTGGCGCGTATCAGGTCTTGCGCTTTGTTGCCGCTGAAGTAACCAAGCATTTGTCGTCGCCTCATTATTTAAAGGGTAAATTATTCCAGTGTGTCATTTCGAAGAATCTTTGGAATAAGTTTGGTCGCTTATGCGCGCCCGTAACCACTACGAATTTTGGGCACGCTTCAACGGAGTTTCTACTTCGCCACGGCATAAAATTGGATACGGATACCAAGTCCCCCAGAATTGAAACGAAACGTCTTCGAACTACCTATGAAACTCGACGGAGAGAACAGGGTTTAGATATTGACGAGGTTTCGGCAATGATGGGGCATTCGAATCTCGATACCACAGTAAATCATTATGATAGTGACTGGGGGGCGGCAGAAATATTAAATGGTCGTCTAAGGAAGATTCAGAGAAAACATGAAGAAGATTTTAGAAGTTACTCAGCAAATCTTCTTACAGATGTGTCTTTGGTTGAGCTGCGTGAAGCCACTCTACGTTGCGGTAGCAAAGAAGAACTAAGGTCAGTTGTTGCACCATTAGTCGGTAGGCTGAATTCTTCTGAAGATGCGGTAATACAGTTGCTTTCTCCGGAAGGTCAGACATTCATTGCAAGTTGTCTAAACTCAAGGCGACCAGATTGGCCAGGCGCTGAAAGTTTTCTTAGGACGGATACGCCGTGCAACTACTTCAATCGTTGTCCGTTATGCTCACAGTGTGTGATCTTCAAAGAAGCATTACCTTTTATTGCAAGAAGAATTTCCGACCTTGACGGTCTGAGGGAGCGGTTAAATCCCTTAGAATGGGAGAAAAGCTATCGGGCTGAGTATTTAGGGTGGAAGGGGGTTATAGAGGGCTGGGGGGACCCGATTGAGATTGCGGAGGCAATAGATCAATCGAAACATCACTGCTATGCACTGCCATTGACAATGATAGGGCTCTCATGACAACTCCAACACGTGACCAATTAAAAGCAGTTTTAGAAGAAATAAGAAGTGGACTGGGTTATTACGAGGAAGAGTCAGAGCCTATCTCTGCTGAAGAAGATGATGAGGCTCTGAGTGGCGACTCTTCACTTGGGCTCATTTTCGATAATGTAAATATACTCAATCTTTCAAAAATAGATAAGAGCGAGTGGAGTTATATTAGGGTAAGTCCTAGAAGCTCTTTCGGCGATCCGGTTTGGGATTTTGGGGATTACCCCTCACCCTATGGATACCCCATACGAATCAATTTTGATTATGATAATATGTATGGTGTGAATGTTTGTGGCGTAGGGCACGAACATTGGGTGAATATTGCTAGGGCGCTGCTATTTTACCGTGTACCGCATTTCGGAATTCATGGTCGTGTTAATGCTTATACATCTCTAGAGACAGATAAAACTAAAGTATTAAGACTTGTCGGGTTGTTTCATGCCGAGGGTCTATATTTAGGTTCTGATAATTCACCAGATTATAGGACGGTGAATGATTTGGCCAAGTCGAGTGTGGAGCACTATATAGAGTCGCTTCCCACCTCTGGAATTAAGTGGGAGTTCTGTTACTTAATGTCCTTCTGGCAGGGCATGTCATCGATGGGTATGCTTCCGCCAGAGTACTCACTATACGATTCATACGTAACTAAAGATCTTGTCGCCAAATATAGAAGAGAATACGACGAGTCCTCTCGACCTTTCGAACCAATTCCGCTCGATGACTATGCAGAAATATTTAAATACTGCGTGGGATTTGTTGAAAACTATAGCGCTGATGTCCTATGGTTGTATAAAAACTTTGCACCAACGATAGTAGGCGCTTTTGAGACTCCCGAAAAGCTTGCCGCGATTAATTTTGGTGTTTCAACGGCGTCCGTTGAGGGGGTTGAAAGATTTAGGGATTATAAGCCAAAGTTGCTAGATAACGGTATGCCCTGGTGGGGAATAGTAATCAAAGAAAGAACGCATGAGAATGATGAGGGGCAGTATTTAAATCAAGCAGCTGTAATTAGCGTCGTTGTAGCTCTGATAGATGCGTGTATCGTACTTCTTCTTTGTCTGACTGGCATGCGTCGATCAGAGGTCATTGGACTTAAGGTGGATTGTCTTTCATTTAAGGCTGATGGATATTGGCTTACTTATACTGTTTTCAAAACTTCGATTTCTTCACAGGGCGATATTAAAACAATACCTATTCCGAAAATTGCTGCGGACGCAATTGAAGTCGTAGTAGAAATGGGACGTGATGCTCGTGCTTATGGTAAGCACGACTATCTGTTTGCCAAGATACCAAAGTTCAGTTTTGGAAACATTCCGCAGACCACTGGGATTGAGCGATCTTGCAATCGAGTGGCAGGCAACCTAGGTATTCAATATAGAGTACACCCACATCGTTTTCGGAAGTCTCTAGCCCTTTATATAATTCATCAAGACTCGCGTAATCTAGAAATTATTAAACGCCTTTTTTCTCACCGTAGCTTAAAAATGACGCTAAAGTACATCCTTTCTTTACCTGGCGTGAACGATGAAGTCAAAGCTACCTTGATTGAGGAAAATACGGAGATTCTTGTCGAAGTTTTGCAAGGAGTCATTTCTGGTCAAATTGGGGGCATTGGCGGGAAAAGGTTGGCCAAGACTGCTAATTCTTCTCCAATACTCAGGGCTAAATTGCAAAACGCGGGGAAAGAAAGCTTAAGTCAGTATGTCGCATCTTTGCTTGATGAAGGTGTGAAGCTTTTGCATAGAACGAATCTTGCAATCTGTTTGCGAACGCCAGGACTTACCAGCGAGTCACCTTGTGATGCTAAGAATGATAGCCCTGGGTCGAGGCTTCATCCAAATTTGTTTGCGTGTGACCCATATAATTGTAGATATGCTGCATTTGTCGAGGCTAATGTTCCATCATTAAAGAATGAGATAATTTTCCACGATAATATGATTAAGCATAGGTACTGTGGAGCGACTCAGAAGGAGTATTCGCAGAAACGAATCGCTGAAGCTTTTAAGAGGCTTCACGAGGTTGTAGGGGATGAGGCACATAATTTCCTTAAGCAGGTAGCGAATGGCTAAGCAAGAACTGCTCAACCGGGTATATGGGACTATTTCAGCGCTCCACAGAGGCGGCCGAAAAAAAATATCCGTGATGGAGGTTGCTAAATTATCTGGTGTCGCTCGGGCAACAATCAATCAAAAGCATGATCCTGACTGGGTGAAGGTCAGGGAAGTCATAAAAAGAACAGTTCATTCGGGGGGGGATGTAGAGGATTCAAGTGTGGTTTTCGAACAACCACTCAAAAACTCTCAAGAAATACATCATCGACTGAAAGAGTTGGAGGAGCAGTTATCCCTACTAAGGGAGAGAGCTAACACCACATATAATCAGTTGATCGAGAGGGTGCAATATTACTTTGCGTTGGCTAGTGAAAAGCCAGCTAAGCAAGTTGAGAAGGCTAAGGTCCTTCAAGAGCTAACTCATCAGAAGAATCAGAACGCAATTTTGCGTGCAGATCTCAAGGCGGCTCTTGCTGAATCATTAACTCCTGCGGTATCAGGAATTATTACTTCAAAAATTATTTTGGAAGTGCCTAATGCAGTATCAGAATCTGAGGCCATTCTGAATTTTTTGGAGAAACTGGACTCGTTATCTAATCAAAATCGATCTTCACTTGTTACCACAGTCTACATAATGTTCGGTCTTCCAATGTGCGGCAAGTCATCTTGGATTGAAAACCACAAGCCATCTACTCCAGGTGTATCCTTATATGTTAGTGGAGCAAGTGATACAGTTTCAATTCGGAGTTTGTTAATTTCTAGAATTAGGAAGGAATTTAACGTGCCTGTGCACTGTGTTCGATTTAGTATAGGCCTTGATGTCTGTATCTCTAGGGCCGAAAAACAGTTCAATGGTGCGGCTCTTGAATTGAATATTTTATCCATTAAAGGTGCGGCTGCGCGGCTCGAAGAAATACAATTCAGCGAAAATTTCGACTCAATCATTTTGGCATGAAATCAGTGAATGGTCTGAAGCGTTTCCAATCGTTTGTTGAAGAGCGACGTCGCTTGGGAGACTGGGCGGAATACGGTTCAGCAGATATGACTAGGCTTTCAAGAGTAAAGCTTGTTGAAGCATGTGGGATTAAGCGGAGCTTAATTTATCAAAATTCACAGGTAGTAGCTCTGCTTCGTGACCTAGAATCCGAATTAAGAGCACATGGTGTTCTATATGCGCGCAGTGCGGATAATAATTGTGTTCCCCAGAATGGTTCAACTCATGACGAGGAATTTGAGCTACGGTTAGTTGATTTATCTGCTTCGCTTTGTCAGTTTAATCAGTATTTAAGTGATGTTTCTAAGTCACTTCTGATGTACCCCTTATCGAGGCCAAAATAATTGTGTGTATCCTTCATTTTGGAAACGGTTTGGCCAGCCACTCTGGCTATATGCGAGCGCGCGTAGGAATTTATTTTGATGATAATCACAACGTCCTTGAAGCACCGACCATGTGGGCGATGGCTGTCTCGAAGATACGTTCAAGGAGTGATGAAACGACAAGAAACTATGCGAATATCCTGAGAAGGTTTTTGCAGTGGTTGGACGATAGCCCAATCGAAGGGGGTGAAGTTGTATTTGGTGCGCAGAACTGGCAGTTGGTGGATGAGGATGTTTTTGATGCCTTCCTTGTTCACATAGCATCTCCAACGGATGCGCTTCCTGATGGTCCGTCTCACAAAACCATGTATCACATTGCGGCAAGGGTCTGGAGCTTCTATCAGTGGGCCGAAAGGCAGGGCTATAAACACTATTTGGATATCAGTAGGACTGATATCCGATACATGCTGAAAGACCAGAAACTCCTGGCCCATATCAACCCAGGGGTTAAAGTTACTACCTTGGGATTTAATCTGCCCAGTGGTAGACCAGCAATGCATCAACGAGAAATGCAGAAATTTGTAAGGCAAACTGATTATGAAATAGCTCTCGGTGTGATGAATGATCCTGTTTATCAAATTATCGCAGCGATCATACGAATTACCGGGCTTAGACCGATTGATCTTTTTCAATTGCCCTACCGAGGGAAAAATGAAAATTATGGATTCATTCCTTATGATGAGGGTGAGTACCCAGAAGGGTTAGATAATGGAGCTATCTATTATTATTTTAGGTCCAAGGGAAAATGGCGTTCCATAGACTTTCCAGGGAAGCTGTGGAGAGTTATTTGCGAGTATTATTTACCCTTAAGGCGGCAACGAGCGAAGCTATATGAGGCTAAGCATGGCATTCCACCAAGGAATAGCGACTTGTTTCTTTCCGCTCGTGGTGATGTTGTTACTCATGGAATGCTTGGTTATAACTTTAGCAAGGTGGTTTCTGCAGCGAAGAACTCCGAGAGCGCTACTGATTTTAAAGCCATACGATTCAATGCACGAATGCTCAGGCACACCTGTGCGACATATTTTGTTTATGAGGCGTTGAAAGCCCAGAATAGACTTGGAAGGAGTTTTGTTTACGATGCAGCGCTCGACGAAGATCTCAGGAAAATGCTGGGCCACACTAATGTTAGAACTACACTCGAATACTATGTTCATCTAGTCAACCGATATGTGCACGACAATCTTCTGACTGATCTTCATCGCTCACGCGTTGATGCTGGTTTGTCCGCTATTTTAGACCGACATAATTACTCTGAGATTGTGGTATAGAACAGGCACTAGAGATGCTGCCTTCTTGGTGAGCAGCTCTGGACACGTCGATATGGTCCGCCTTCAGTCTCTTGGGGCGGCATTGGCCTGAACCCGCAGTCCAAGCTTGCCGCAATTTCCCCAATAATTTTCCTACCTGATTCCTGCGTTGGGAGGGTGTTCCGTGTGTTCTTTTTAGCGCAAGGCAGCTCGCGCGGTGAAATTATGTATTTTCACATAATTGCGCATAATTTAGAAATCTTGGCAGCAACGGCTTGATTCACCGCCCGGTTAGCAACTTTTCCATAGGTATTTGTTGGATAGGCGGAAATATTTGCGTGACAGGTGGAAGCTGGAACTATCTTCCGTCCTGGCCAAGTGACAGTATGCTCAATGTCTTGAGCACCTGGTTACTATGCCGAGGTGTCCTTATCTTCAGTAACTGGGCGGCCGCATGGAGGCACCATGACCACAGACCAGATCCCTGCTTCCTCTCTCACCGATAGCCCACCCTTGATCCCAGCGGGGCCTTCCCCCAAAGCAGCTGCAGCTATCGACACCCCACCGATCCGGCTCGCCTGCCTTGAGGTCTGTAATTTTCGACGCCTGGCCAAGACCCGACTTGAGCTCGACGAGGTCACTACCATTTTGGTAGGTGCCAACAACAGCGGCAAAACTTCCCTTCTTACAGTCCTCCGCAACTTCTTGAGCGAGTCACCCGGATTCCGCGCGTTCGACATTAGCCTTTCGCAGTGGGCGAAGCTGCGCGAGGTATGCCACCGCTGGGAGGCACTTGATGAGGATCCCACGACGGACTCCAAGGATGCCGAATCATGGGAGGCCGAGTATCAGGAACTCCAGGCGTGCATGCCCTTCATTGATCTTTGGTTCGACGCTAAGGAGGGGGCGTACAGCCATGTTGCGCCGTTCATCACCTCGCTGAAGTGGTCGGGTGGCGCAGTTGGTGTACGGGTACGGCTCGAACCTGTTGCAGACGCGAACGAACTTCGCAATCTGGCTTGGCGCTACCGTGAGGCGCGCGCCCCGGTCCGAGAGCTTCCGAAGGATGGCCATGCCTGGCCGATAGATCTGCTTGACTACTGGCTTAGACATTCTGCGGATCTGCGACGCATAGCCGCTTACCGTCTCGACCCCGTGAAGGGCCCCTTGGCCGATAAATCGCGCCGTGACTTGCAGGAGCTGCCACTTGGATCACAACCGATCGAGTTGCAGCATCTGCGCAAGCTCATTCGTGTGGATTTTGTACCGGCTCAACGAGGACTCGGTGCCGAAGAAGACGAAATGCGGTCAGAGTCCGCAAGTTCTCGGCCCGGATTGTTCTCAAGCCAACTCATGAAGTTCGCTCGGCAACACTTGAACGTAGCCCCATCCGGTCACGGACATCGAGAAGACTTGGTCAAGGCCGTTGCTAATGCACAAGCAGACCTCGACAAATCTATCTACAAGGCGTTAAAGCCAGCGATGGAGGACGTGGAGATTCTGGGTTACCCAGGCCTGCATGACCCTCACCAGTTCCATTTTCGTACAAGAATCCAGACCGCAGACCTTCTTGCTCACAGCACGGCCGTACAGTACCTCCTGGACAAAACTGCTGTTGATGAGTCCTTGCCTGAACACTCTATTGGCCTCGGCTATCAGAATCTGCAGTCGCTGAGCTTCATGCTCGTGTCATTCCGCGCCGCACGCCTCAATCCGCCGCAGGGCAGTCCGGCGGCAGTTCACCTCGTGATGGTTGAAGAACCTGAGGCCCATTTGCACGTTCAGGTTCAACGAAATTTTTCGAAGAACGCCCACGAGCTCATTCGTCCAAAGGAGCAGGTGCATAGCTACCTCCGCAGTCAGCTGCTGATCAGCACGCACTCGAGCCATCTGGCTCATGGAGACAACTTCACGCGTCTGCGGTACGTGAGGCGGGTGGCCAGCACGGTGCTTGGCGCAAAACCCAGCACGCAGGTCGTTAACCTGGGCGATGCGTTCGGCGAAGACGCTCCAACCAGGACGTTCGCCGAACGCTACTTTCAGGTGCAACACACCGACCTGCTTTTCGCTGACGCCGCCATCTTCGTGGAAGGAACAGCAGAGAGAATGCTGGTGCCACTTTTCATCGAGCGGGATTTCCCCAAACTTGCCAAGAAGTATGTTTCTTTCCTCGACATCGGCGGTAGCCACGCTCACCGCCTTAAACCCCTGGTGGAGCGATTGGGGATTCCGACGATCGTTATCACTGACTTGGATCCGGTTCTGCCAACCCGAACCGATAAGGGGCGCCTAGTCCGGGCAGCGGTGCACATCGCCGGCCAAGAAAAATTGGAGTGTGGGAATGACACATTGACCTCATGGCATCCGATGCTGGCGGAGTTTCAAGCTTTTGGTAAGCCGACGCCTGCCCAGCTGGTGTGGACATCCGACACAGGCGTTCAAGTCCGCTTCGCGTGGCAGCTTCCGGTTGCGGCTGCCAGCGAGCAGTGGCCCAGCTCGTTTGAGGACTCTCTAGTTCTCTCCAACATCGATTGGTTCAAAGCGTTGGAAGAGGAGGTTGACCCAATCACCGCTGCCAAAGTAAAGCACCGCGGCACCTTGGCAAAGGTGATAGGTCTTGTGCTCGACTACCCAGACCACGCCGAGCTGCTCAAGGAACTCCATGCGATGCTCCGCGGGAGCTTCAGTAAAGGAGATTTCGCGGCAACCCTGTTCGAACGGCTAAATGCTGGCCAAGACCTGAAATGCCCCGCATACATCACAGACGCGCTCACCTGGCTGAGCGGGCAACTCAACGTCACTGCGGGAGAGACCCCTTGAGTACCGCTCTGCCATCGTTTGGAAACGATCGCGACGCTCATGTCGTCGAAGATATCTGCGGCTACATCACGACAACCCCGCCTCGGAGTTTCTTTCTCTTCGCTGGCGCAGGGTCCGGAAAGACTCGCACGCTAATTGAGGTTTTGCGTCGAGTTACTGGAGTGATAAAGCATGAAGCGGGGGCTCACTATGCCGAACGACTTAGGTCTCGTGGACAGTCGGTGCGTGTTATCACCTACACCAAAAACGCGACCGCCGTCGTCAACGGTCGTCTCGGCGAAAATTACCTGACCGAAGTATCGACCATCCATTCCTTTTGCTGGGAACTCATCCAGGGCTTTGATGATGACATCCGGGAAGCCTTGCTTGCGTTCAATGCCGAAGATCTTGTGGCTGCCAAGGCCCATGCGATGGGTAAGAAAAGGGGCGAGTCCGACACCGACCGGCGGAAGTATGCGGAGATCGAGGCAGAGGCGGAGGAATTACGAAAGACTGATGAATTTAGGTATAGCCCGGACAGAAACACATTCGGTCCGGGGGCGCTATCGCACACCAACGTCCTGGACGTGACCGCATGGCTAATTGTTAAACGCCCAACGCTGCAGCGCATCCTAGAAGACCGTCACCCCCTCATCCTTATTGATGAATCCCAGGACACGATGAAGGGAGTACTTGATGCACTATTTGAACTCTCCAAAAACCGTCCGGATCGCATCACATTGGGGCTCCTCGGGGATCATCGGCAGCGAATCTACCCTGACGGTCACCACGACTTACCGTCACACGTGCCGGAAGATTGGGCGCGCCCTGCATTGCAGATGAATCATCGTAGCCAAAAGCGCATTGTTGAACTCATTAACAAGATTTGGGACTCGGACATCGAGGGCCGTACTCAGCCCAAGACTGGTGTCCCCCAGCACCCTAGGACAGAGAAAAACGGTGGAACCGTTCGAATCTTTGTCGGCGATGCTAAGACCGATTCCGCCGAAAAGATCCGGAGGGAAACGGAATGCGCGTTGGCCATGTCGGCCGAAACTGCCTTATCCGCCTGGCAAGAGCGTGGGAGTGGCTACAAAACCCTCGCCCTTGAACACAAACTTGCCGCCAAACGAGGCAATTTTTACGAGGCATACCGCGCGATGGAGCTGCTGGACAAGGATGCCGCAGTGCCTAAGAGCAATGGCGAGCGGACGGGGCCCACTATGGTGAGGCCGCTCCTCGGCCCAATGGTTGAACTTGCAGAATGTCTGCAGCCTGATGGTTCAGTGAACGAGTTCGCCGTCATGGATGTGTTGCGTAGGCACGGCGCACTTGCAAAGGTCCCGGAATCTCGCGCCGAGCGTCAGGCCGCGCTGGACAAAGCTCACGCTGCAGTTATGAGGTTCGCATCCGCCGCCACCAAGCCCGGAATAACCGTGCGAGAAGTCTTGGAACCGATCATCGAAGCCAGCCTCTTCGAAGTGGATAGTCGCCTAGTTGAGGCCTACGGTGATTCGTCGCCTCCTCCTCCAGAGCCAAAGACAAGGAGCAAGGAAGCGAAGGAGGACCGACGTAAGCGTGGCTGGCACGCCCTCTTCGGCACGCCCTGGCAAGAAATTGCTCGTTATCACGCCTATCTTGGGGGTGAAACCGAACTCGCGACGCATCAAGTCGTTAAAGGCTCTGAGTTCAAGCATGTCATGGTCATCATGGATGATGAGGAAGCTGGCGGCACGTGGTTCTCCTACGACAAGCTCTTCGGCGCTGAGGAATTGAGCCCGACTGATCTTGAGAACGTTGAAGGGGGAAAAGAGACCACTATTGATCGGACCCTAAGGCTACTTTATGTCACCTGCAGTCGAGCCGAGGAAAGCCTCGCTCTGGTTCTTTGGGCGAAGAACCCCGCTACAGCGCTCGACGCAATCAAACAGTCCGAATGGTTTACCGAGAACGAGCTTACCGCTTTGTAGTAGCTACTGCAGGCGCGTTGCGATGACCACGCGATTTTACAATTGTCGGTTTCCCTGCACTGGCGTTGGGTCTCCCTCAGCCGCTTGCCTTGTTATGCGACTAGATGATCTGTCTCGAAGAAACAAGCTTCAACCTCAGCGAGGTGCGACGGTAACTGCCGAATCAATCGCTGCCAGCCAAAGTGGCAACAGGCTTCGAGAACGGTATGGGAGTGCATACGGTCAGGACAAATCGGGAAGGTGCCGCCGGCTGACTTGCCTCTGTAGATAGGTCTGGACGCATCAGCGCTTTAAACGCCAACGGCTTTGGGTTCGAAGTGATTTCGCCTGCCCCTCTTCAGTTACACTCGGCGCTTTGCACGCCTTTCAAGGAGCAGTTGCGTGAACACGGAAAACCATTCCCAGACGGCCGCTTTCCTCTGGTCGATTGCCGACCTGCTGCGCGGTGATTTCAAGCAGTCCCAGTACGGTCGCATCATCCTGCCGTTCACCCTGCTGCGGCGGATGGAGTGTGTGCTGGAGCCGACCAAGGAAGCGGTGATCCGTGAGTCCTATGCGCAGGAAGGCCGGCCTGATCTGGTGCGTGAGCGTCTGTTGCTACGCGCCGCCGGCCAGCAGTTCTTCAATGCCTCCAAGCTGACCCTCGGTACCCTGTCCGACACCCAGACCGCCGCCGACTTGATGAGCTACGTGCAGTCCTTCAGCAAGGACGCCCGCGAGATCTTCGAGCACTTCCACTTTGAAGACTTCGTGCAGCAGCTCTCTGCGGCCAACCTGCTGTACCAGGTGGTGCAGCGCTTTGCCGCGACTGACCTGAGCCCGGAGCGCATCAGCAACTTCGGCATGGGCATCATCTTCGAAGAGCTGATCCGCAAGTTCGCGGAAAGCTCCAACGAAACCGCCGGGGAGCACTTCACCCCGCGCGATATCGTGCACCTGACCACCTCCCTGGTGATCACCGGGCAGGACGACAAGCTCAAGCCCAACAGCATCGTCACCATCTACGACCCGACTGCCGGCACCGGCGGCTTCCTCTCCGAGGGCGACGAGTACATCCAGTCCATCAGCCAGCAAGTCACCGTGTCGCTGCACGGCCAGGAGCTCAACCCCGAGTCCTATGCCATCTGCAAGGCGGACATGCTGATCAAGGGTCAGGACGTCACCAGCATCAAGCTGGGCAACACCCTGTCTGACGACCAGCTGGCCGACAGCCGCTTCGACTTCATGCTCAGCAACCCGCCGTTTGGCGTGGAGTGGAAGAAAGTCCAGAAGCAGATCACCGACGAGCACAGCGAAAAGGGCTTCAACGGCCGCTTCGGCCCGGGCCTGCCGCGCGTGTCCGATGGCTCGCTGCTGTTCCTTCTGCACCTGGTCAGCAAGATGCGTGACCCGCGTGAAGGCGGCTCGCGCATCGGCATCATCCTCAACGGCTCGCCACTGTTTACCGGCGGCGCCGGTTCGGGCGAGTCGGAGATTCGCCGCTACCTGCTGCAGAACGATCTGGTCGAAGCCATCATCGCCCTGCCCACCGACATGTTCTACAACACCGGCATCGCCACCTATGTGTGGGTGCTGAGCAACCACAAGGCCGCTGTGCGCCAGGGCAAGGTGCAGTTGATTGATGGCAGCCAGCACTTTGCCAAGATGCGCAAGTCCCTCGGCAGCAAGCGCCAGTACCTCACCGAGGAGCAGATCGACGAGCTGGTGCGCCTGTATGGCCGCTTCGAGCAAACCGCGCAGAGCAAGATCTTCCCCGTCGAAGCCTTTGGCTACCGGCGCATCACTGTCGAGCGCCCGCTGCGCCTGAACTTCCAGACCAGCGCCGAGCGCATCGAAAAAGTGCAGGAAGAAAAAGCCATCGAGAAGATGGACGCCCCGGCACGCCAGCGCCTGATCGAAGCCCTGCAGGCGATGGACGAAAGCCAGCTGCACCGCAACCGCGAGCAGTTCAGCAAGCTGCTGAAAAAGGCGCTCAGCGCTCACGATGTATCGCCCAGCACGCCCGAACTGAAGGCCATCCTCAACGGCTTAAGCGAGCGCGACCCCGAGGCGGATATCTGCCTGGTCAGAGGCCAGCCGGAAGCCGATGCCGGCCTGCGCGACAACGAAAACGTGCCGCTGGGCGAGTCGGTGTACGACTACTTCGAGCGCGAAGTAAAACCCCATGTGCCGGATGCCTGGATCGACGAGAGCAAGCGTGATGAACAGGACGGCGAAGTCGGCGTGGTCGGTTTTGAGATTCCCTTCAACCGCCACTTCTATGTGTTCCAGCCACCGCGTCCGCTGGCAGAGATCGACCGCGACCTGAAAGCCTGCACCGACCGCATCAAGCAGATGATCGAGGGGCTGTCGGCATGACGTTTCCGAGTTATCCGGTTTACAAGGATTCCGGGGTGGAGTGGCAAGGGGCTGTGCCTGCTGAATGGCCACGATCCGCATTAAAGTTTCTTGCCGATTATCAAAATGGCTATCCATTCAAGCCTGAGGACTGGGGTGAAGAAGGGCTACCGATTATCCGCATCTCTCAGCTAACAGGTGATACAGCACCAAATTATTACTCCGGCGAGCTTGATTTTCGTGTCAAGGTTGGCGATGGAGATTTGCTTTTTTCATGGTCTGCAACAATCGACTCGTTCATTTGGACGGGTGGCGCCGCCTGGTTGAATCAACACATATTTAAAGTCTCGCCTACAGTCGAAGCTGATCAAAAATTTCTTTTCTATTTGATAAAGCTTGTTGCTCCAAAATTGGCAGACTTTGATGCTCATGGCAGCACCATGAGGCATATAAAAAAGGAGAGCCTTTCTGAGCGTCTCCATGTTCCGACTTTGGTAGAACAAACCCAAATCGCCCGTTTCCTCGACCACGAAACCGCCCGCATCGACGCGCTGATCGAAGAGCAGCAGCGCCTGATCGAACTGCTCAAGGAAAAGCGCCAGGCCGTGATCTCCCACGCCGTCACCAAAGGCCTCGACCCGACGGCGCCGATGAAAGACTCCGGCGTGGAGTGGCTGGGTGAGGTGCCGGCGCATTGGGTTGTTAGGCGCATCAAACACTTGACCGAAGTGATTTCTAAGGGAACTACTCCAACAACCATTGGTGAAGACTTTCAGGACGAAGGTGTTAGGGATGGTCTGAAGTAGCCATGTATTTCCCCGGCATACCACCTAGCGCAACTTTTAAACTCGCCAAATGATCAAAAAACAATCAATTCGACGAGTATTTCTTACGTTTTCGCCACCCGGACCCCACTCCGGTGGCCATTTCCCGCATTACAGGCGCACCTCTCCTGCATTCGTCAGTAAATGTCGGCGCGCCATCCACAGGTTCGACAGAGCGAACAGTGTCACCAGTTGCGCCGTGTTTTTGGCCAAGCCGCGAAAGCGCACCTTGGTGTAACCGAACTGGCGCTTGATTACCCGGAACGGATGCTCGACCTTGGCGCGCACCTGAGCCTTGGCCTTTTCAATCTTGCGCTTGGCTTTGTACAGCACGCTGCGCTTATCGAGTTTTTTGTAGGTGCTGCGGCGTGCCGCCACCTGCCAGATAACTTCACGTCCTTCATGCTCGGGCCGCTTTTCGACACCGGTGTAGCCTGCATCGGCGCAGACCACGTTTTCGTCGCCATGCAGCAATTTGTCCACCTGGGTGACATCCGCCACATTGGCCGCCGTGCCCACTACGCTGTGCACCAGACCCGATTCGTCATCGGCGCCGATGTGGGCCTTCATGCCAAAATAATACTGGTTTCCCTTCTTGGTCTGGTGCATTTCCGGGTCGCGCTTGCCGTCCTTGTTCTTGGTCGAACTGGGCGCATTGATCAGCGTTGCATCGACGATGGTGCCCTGGCGCAGCGACAGGCCGCGGTCGCCCAGATAGCCATTGATGACAGCGAGGATGCCGGCCGCCAGCTCGTGTTTCTCCAGCAAGCGGCGGAAGTTGAGAATGGTGGTTTCGTCGGGGATGCGCTCCAGGTTCAGCCCGGCAAACTGGCGCAGGATCGTGGTTTCGTACAGCGCTTCCTCCATCGCTGGATCGCTGTAGCCGAACCAGTTCTGCAGCAGATGCACACGCAGCATCGCCATCAACGGGTAGGCCGGACGGCCACCTTCACCCTTCGGATAATGTGGCTCGATCAAAGCAATCAAGCCCTTCCACGGCACCACCCGATCCATCTCGATCAGGAACAACTCCTTGCGGGTTTGCTTGCGCTTGCCAGCGTACTCGGCGTCGGCGAAGGTCATCTGCTTCATCGGGAAACTCGGTGGGTGGGGTCGCGGTATTTTGCCAAATCAGAAAGTCTTTTTCAGAGTTTCCCTAGGCTGACAAGCCAAGCGCTGGATCGCAACCATCCATCACCTTATCCAGCTAGATCTGCCTCCTCCAATAAGTGCCGCACAAATCCCGGCGGGTGCAGATTTCCGGGAGGTTTGCGCCAGATCAGTTGGAGACGCTTTTCAAGCCCCGGGATGGGAAGAGCTACCAGCGCGCCACTGCGAACTTCGTCTTGTACTGCGGAAGCCATCACCAACGACACGCCGAGTCCCGCCCTCACTGCTTGTTTGACTGCCTCGGTGCTGCCTAGCTGCATACCGCTGCGAGGCACGCCCAGTTCGCCAAAGTATTCGGTCAGAAGCCGTCCGGTACCGCTACCCGGTTCACCTCCCAGCATCGGCAGGTCCACCAGACGATCACGTTCTATGCACCCTGCTTCAGCCAGCGCATGGTCGGGGCTGACGATAAGCACCAGCGGCTCGACCCGCCAGAGGCGGTGTTCGAAGTCGGGGTGAGGTAGCCACCATTCCATGATCGCGGCGTCGAGCTGGCCCGCCAGTAGCTGGTCGGCCACATCCGGGTTGGCGGCGATGCGCAGATCCACCTCGCCCCTCTCATTTGCGGTCGTCAGATAGTTGCGCACGAATGGCTGGAGAAGGTAGGTGCCGATGTTGGAGCTGGCCCCGACGCGCTCACGATTGCCATGCAGGGCTTCTAGCGCCCGGGCGTGCATGTCGAGCAAGGCGGTCGCATGCGGCATGAAGGCCAGCGCCCGTGTGGTAGGCTGGCAGCCGCTACGACTGCGCTGCACCAGCGTTACGCCGACCTGCTCTTCAAGCTTCTGCAAGTGCTGCGACACCGTCGGCTGGGCCAGCCCCAACGCCCTCGCCGCGCTCTGAAAACTGCCTGTTTGAACGATCGCTACCAGGCTCTTCAGCCAGACCGGATTCAACATGCGGCAGGCTCGGCCTTGGGCAGACGGTTCGCAGCGTTGATTGGGCGCGCACCTGCCAATACCTGGATGATGTTCTGCGCTGCACAACGTTCAATCTCCAGGCGCACCGCGCGCACTGCCGACCCTATGTGCGGAGTGAACAGCGTATTCGGATGCGCGAGCAGCGCAGGATCGATCAGCCGCGGCCGGTCCGCGCGAGCCCAGTCTTCCATTTCGAATACATCCGCCGCATACCCGCCGAGCTGGCCTCGCTCAAGCGCCGCGAGCACGGCGGCTTCATCCACTACCGAACCACGACAGGGGTTTACAAGCAGAGCGCCCGGCCGTACGAGGGCAAGCAGCTCGGCGTTGACCAGATGCTGGGTATCGGCATTCAAGGGAAGCGCCAGCAGGATGAAGTCCGAGCTGGCGAAGAGTTCGCTGCACGCCACCTGGCGCAGGCCGAGCCGTTGCTCGGTTTGTGTATCCAGAGCCTTCGCCTCGTGGTACTGCAGGGTCGCGCCCCATCCCTGCAAGCGATCAGCCATGGCCAGTCCGATGGCGCCCATGCCAAGGATGCCGACCGTAGCGTTATCCAGCCCCGTGCCGTAGAACTGTGGTTGCCAGCCCTGGAACTCGCCAGAGCGGACGAACGCATCTGCTGCCCGCAGATGCCGCCCCAGCCCCACCGCCAGTCCGATCGCCAGCTCGGCAGTCGGGACCGTCAACAGATCAGGCACGAAGGTCAGCCAGACCCCGCGGGCAGTACAGGCGTCCACATCGAAATTGTCGAAGCCCTTGAGCGCGCAGCCGACTACACGCAGCTCAGGGCAGGCTTGAAGAAAGTCTGCATCGACCCGATCGGGCATGAACGCCATCATCGCCTGAGCATCGCGGCAGCGGCGCAGAATTTCCTCGCGCGTCAGCGTGCTGTCGGTCTGGTTGGTCATCAGCTCGCAATGTGGCGCCAGCAGTTGCAGGATCTCATCGTGTACTCGGTGAGTTATAACGAGTTTCGGCAGCATGGTTTGTCCTATTTGAAACGTTTGCGCAGCACGCCACTGAAGGCGTCTACTAGCGTGACCATGGCCAGGATGACCAGCAGGATTGCTGCAACCTCCTGGTACTGCATGATGCGCAGCGAGCCCATGAGTTCGAAGCCGATACCGCCGGCGCCAACCATGCCCATCACGGTGGAGGCGCGAAAGTTGTATTCCCAGCGGTAGATCGCCACGTCGGCGAACTGCGGCGTCACCTGTGGCAAAACCGCGTGCAGCAGCACTTGCATCGGCGTAGCCCCCGCCGCCCGAGCGGCTTCCACCGGCGCTTCGTCGACGTGCTCGATGGCCTCGGCGAAGAACTTGCCGACCATGCCGACCGAATGCAGACCCAGGGCAAGCACGCCCGGCAAGGCGCCGAACCCTACGGCTGCAACGAAGATGATGCCCATGATCAGCTCCGGCACCGACCGCAGGGCATTGAGCAGCACCCGGGCAACACCGAACACAAGGGGGTGCGGCGCCGTATTGCGCGCTGCAACGAAGGCCACCACCAGCGAGAACACCACTGCGATGGCCGTACCGGCGATGCTCATCGCCAAGGTGTCGATCAAGGGGCGAATCCAGCTTCGATAGCCCGAAAAGTCTGGCGGCATGGCCTCGCCTGCCAGGGTCGCGATGGAGGGCAGCCCGTTCAGCAGCGTGGTGGCATCGAGCAGCCCCACGTACCAGCAGGCCAACAGCACCACTCCGAATACAATCGCCACCTGCCCCAGCTGGCGCCACCAACCGAGGCCGAAGCCTCGAAGGATGTGCTCGCGTTGCTCTGCAGGCAGCGCCTGCACGTCGTAATGAGTAGACATATCGGTGCTCACATCGTGGCGAAGTCGAGGCCGAGCAGCGATCCCATGTTGCGGATCACATCGTAGTCGGCGTCGGTGATTGGCGCGAAGGCCTCGGCCTTGAAGTTGCGCAGCACTTCGGGATCGTCGATACCGACGAATACATCCCGCACCTTGGTTTTCAGCTCGGGGCTCAGGTTCGAGCGCATCGCCCAGGGGTACTGGGGGTATTCGCCGCTGTAACCAAGTACTTTCACCTTGCTCGGATCGATTAGGCCACGTTCGGCTACGTGATTGAAAATTACCTCCGACAGCCCACCCGCATCGGCGTTGCCGTTCGCCACGTTGACGGCAACGGCGTCATGCGTGCCCACAAAATGTTGTTCGTAGTCCTGCCCACCCGTCAAATCGGCCGTCTCAAGAAGCACGGTTTTGGGAATCAAATGGCTGGACGTCGATGCCCGGTCACCATAGGCCATCTTCTTGCCCTTAAGGTCGGCATACTCATTCACGCCTGACGCCACATTGGCGATAATCACCGAGCGATAGGTCGGCTTGCCGTCGATGACCATGGCAGCGAAGGGCTCGATGTCGCTTTTGCTTTTGGCCATGACGTAGGACAGCGGACCGAAATACGCCAGGTCGATACGGCCAAAGCGCATCGCCTCAATCATCGAGGAATAGTCGGTGGTTACGATCAGCTGCACCTTCTTGTCCAGATGCTCTTCCAGATAATCCTTCAGCGGCTGGTTACGCTTGATCAGCTCGGAGGCGTTTTCGTCCGGCAGCAGGGCAACCTTTAGCACATCCGGATCGGCATCGGCCGCTAGGGCGGACAAACTTGAAACAGCGGACAGCAAGCAAGTCAATAAGAGCGCGGATAAGCGTTTCATCGGGACATCTCCAGTGAAGGTTCGAGCATGACAGGTGGTTCAGCCGGAGCATTCGCTGGCTGAGTCGTAGAGCGGCCTGCATAGATGCGCTCAAGCTGCGCATCGGTGAGTTCCGAGGGCGCGGCATCGAAAACGATCTGAGAATCGGCCAGCCCGACGACGCGATCGGCGAAGCGGCGGGCATATTCGAGTTGATGCAGCGAAACGATGGCGGTGATGCCGTCTTCCTTGCAGATGTCGCGCAGCAATCCGAGAACACGGACCGAAGTGGCCGGGTCGAGACTGGCTACCGGCTCATCGGCCAGAATGATCGCCGGCTGTTGCGCTAGCGCACGCGCGATGCCTACCCGCTGCTGCTGGCCACCGGACAGTTTGTCCACCCGGCTTAGCGCCTTGTCTGCCAGACCGACCCGAGCGAGGCAACTGAGCGCAATCTCCTGATCGGCACGCGGCAGAGGAAACAGCGAGCGGAGCGTGTTGTGAAAGGCCAGCCGACCGGTAAGCACATTAGCCAGTGCGCTTTGACGTTCGATTAGCTGGTGGTGCTGAAAGATCATGGCGGTACGCCGACGATGCTGACGCAAGGCCGAGCCGCTGCCGAGTTCACCGAGTTCGCTGGTGACACTGCCGCCAGTGGGCGTGACGAGTCGATTGAGACTACGGAGCAAGGTCGACTTGCCTGCGCCCGAGAGACCAAGCAGCACGGTGAACTCACCACGCCGAAATGCAATCGAGGTATCGCGTAGGGCTGTCACGCCGCCTGGATAGACGACGCTCAACCGGTCGACCCGCAGCACGGCGTCCTGTATCGGATGGGGCGTCATTTGATCACCTTTCGCAATATTGCTGGCCGCACAATTGCGGTTCGCGATGCAAAGGGTAGAAATTCCTTGTTAACGCACTGCTTCTAAAGGATGACATTTCGATGAATACTTCGAATCTGCCGTAGCGGGGCGGCAAGCGAAGCCGTGGAAGAACGGGCGCAACGTAGCGTCTTTCTTCACGCGGGATACAGGAGGCTTTGATTGATACTGCTGCGGATTCGCTACAGTAACGTTGGGCCAGAACGTAATGCCATCCAAGCAAGAGAGCGCACACTAGCGGACTATAGGAGACATTCTATTCTTGCCCGTCGATTGACCTAGGCCGTTATGTGGCTGGTCGAAACCTTCAGGTGCCGCCCAACTAGACGTCTGTTGTCGCGCCCAGCTTAATGCTAGGGAAACTCTGAAGAAGACTTCCAGATTTTGGCAAAATACCCGGATTCCACCCACCGAGTTTCCCGATGAAGCAGATGACCTTCGCCGACGCCGAGTACGCCGGTAAGCGCAAACAAACCCGCAAAGAGTTGTTCCTGATCGAGATGGATCGGGTGGTGCCGTGGAAGGGTTTGATTGCCTTGATCGAGCCGCATTATCCCAAGGGTGAAGGCGGTCGTCCGGCCTATCCGCTGATGGCGATGCTGCGCGTGCACCTGATGCAAAACTGGTTCGGTTACAGCGATCCAGCGATGGAAGAGGCGCTGTACGAGACCACCATCCTGCGCCAGTTCGCGGGGCTGAGCTTGGAGCGTATCCCCGATGAAACCACCATCCTCAACTTCCGTCGTTTGCTGGAGAAGCACGAACTAGCCGCCGGCATCTTGGCTGTCATCAATGGCTATCTGGGCGACCGAGGGCTGTCGCTGCGCCAAGGCACGATCGTCGATGCCACGCTGATCAATGCGCCGAGTTCGACCAAGAACAAGGACGGTAAGCGCGACCCGGAAATGCATCAGACCAAGAAGGGTAACCAGTACTGTGTGTCACGAACACAGGTCAGATGACCTGTGCTGCTGTGCCGAAGATGGAAGTAGGCCTTCCGAAGTCGGCTTGCAGGAGCGGACTTCAAACCACCCGGTGCTGCTGCATCCAAAAGGTGTGGTGGTGAGCGACCGAGGAAAAGTCATCCCTGAGGATGGCAGGTGAGTATGGAGAAGATGAGCGAAAGCAAACCGTCCGATGACGCATCGTTATGCCCAAGGTGCTGCCGAAACTGAGGTGGAGTACTGGCTTCAGGACAAGTCGGGGCGTTACCTGCTTACGGACCCGATGGCAGCCGGTGTATAGGCGGCATGATCTTCATACAGGCTTTGGTACGGAACGTGAGAACCTTGTTCCAGATGCGAAGGAAAATGACAAATGGCCAACACCATGAGGAAGAATACCGATGCTGGAACGAGGGGCGGAGCCTCCCGTAGTAGCGATGAAGCCTCTGTAATGGAGGTGGAGCGAAGGGGCGGCGTTATCCGGCCGACGAGCGTTGCCAACCTCCGGGGATGAGTGGCGTGAGCTCGGCGAAACCTTATGACATAGCGAAACGCACGGTATGGGACGCCTACCAGCAGGTCAGGGCCAACCGCGGTGCTGCCGGCATCGACGATGAAACCATCGCCGATTTCGAGCGGGATCTGTCTAAGAATCTCTACAAGCTGTGGAATCGGATGTCGTCGGGGTCGTACTTCCCGCCTCCGGTCAAGCAAGTAGAAATTCCCAAGGCATCGGGAGGCACGCGCAAGCTGGGAGTGCCCACGGTTGGTGATCGTGTCGCGCAAACCGTGGTCAAGCTTCTCATCGAGCCGGAGCTGGACTCGATCTTCCACTCGGACTCCTATGGGTACCGGCCGGGACGATCAGCGAAGCAGGCGGTGGCGATCACGCGTGAGCGCTGCTGGCGATACGACTGGGTGGTGGAGTTTGATATCAAGGCAGCCTTCGATCAGATCAATCATGGGTTGCTGATGAAGGCGGTGCGCCTGCACATCAAGGAGGACTGGATACTTCTGTACATCGAGCGGTGGCTGGTTGCGCCGTTCGAAACGGATCACGGTATGCGCGTCCGACGCGAACGCGGCACCCCGCAAGGTGGAGTGATCAGTCCCCTCCTGATGAATCTGTTCATGCACTATGCCTTCGACACCTGGATGCAACGTACCAGCCCCAACTGCCCGTTTGCCCGCTACGCCGATGATGCGGTGGTGCACTGCCGCAGTCGAAAGCAAGCGGAGTACGTGATGCGCTCCATTGCTTCACGGCTGGCTGCCTGTGGCTTGACGATGCACCCCGAGAAATCGAAGGTCGTGTACTGCAAGGACAGTAACCGTCGCGCAGGTTATCCGCATGTGAGCTTTACCTTCCTCGGCTTCACCTTTAGGCCGAGGAAGGCGCTCAGCAAACAAGACCAGCTCTTCACGAGCTTCCTTCCGGGAGCGAGTGCGGATGCCTTAAAGCGGATGCGGCAAGCGGTACGCAGGTGGCGACTCAATCGCCAAACCCACGTGACGCTGGTCGACGTGGCTCGGCTCTACAATCCAGTGATACAGGGGTGGTCGCAATACTATGGCTCGTTCTATCGGACAGCCATGCTTGGCATCTTCCAGCACATTGACCGCGCGCTTGAACGCTGGGCCCGACGAAAATACAAGGCTCTTCATAGGCGCAAGCGGCGCATTAGCCAATGGCTGGACAAGATGCGGACTGTGGTACCCCGGCTGTTTCATCACTGGCGAGTGACCGGGCAGCAAGGTTGGATAACGGGAGCCGTATGACGCGAGAGTGTCACGTACGGTTCTGCGAGCGGCTGCGGGGGCAGTTCCCGCGGCCGACTCACCACTTCGGCATGAAGGCGCACATCGGTGTCGATGATGAGTCGGGCTTGGTGCACAGCGTGGTGGGCACGGCGGCCAACGTGGCCGATGTCACCCAGGTCGATAAGCTGCTGCACGGCGATGAGAACATGGTCGGTGCCGACGCGGGTTACACCGGCGTCGAGAAACGCCCTGAACATGAAGGCCGGGGGGTCATCTGGCAGATCGCCGCCCGCCGTAGTACTTACAAGAAGCTTGATAAGCGCAGTGCTTTGTACAAAGCCAAGCGCAAGATTGAGAAGGCCAAGGCTCAGGTACGAGCCAAGGTCGAGCATCCGTTCCGGGTGATCAAGCGCCAGTTCGGTTATGTGAAGGTGCGCTTCCGTGGTCTGGCGAAGAACACGGCGCAACTGATGACGCTGTTCGCGCTGTCGAACCTGTGGATGGCGCGCCGACATTTACTGGCGAATGCAGGAGAGGTGCGCCTGTAATGTGGAAAATGGCTGCCGCGAGGTGCTCGCGGCGGCTAAAAACACAGAAATAAGCGGGTGATCTGAGCGTTTTTGATCGATTTGCCGCTTTTAAAATCGGCAGGGGCTGAAGTCAGCCAGAAATACACAACTACTTCAGACCATCCCTAGGTTCGTCGGATCCTGCCGATGCTATTTACGGGAGCCCAGTGTACGAGCGATTTTGCGAGGAGATTGATAACCTGCTATCGGGCGAAGCGGCAGACACCAATGCCTACGACTATTCGTGTGAAGATTTTGAGGTGACATCTTCGTCGTATGATGAAACCAAAGGCCTACTGGTACTGGAGGTTTCGTTTACTTACTCGGGTGAGCAGGATCAAGATCGTCCATACGCTGGTTGTGAATTTTATCTGGACGTTGAAGTTACGTTGGTGCGGCGCCCTGGTGAGTGGCTATTCGAAGAGGGCTGGGTAGCAGTAACCAAGATTGAGACAGATCAGGATCGCGACCGAGAGGCTGAGCTTGCTGACATGTACGCAGATTACTTGAAGGATAAAAAGCGAACTGATGGCATGTAAGTAAGAGCGCTGCGTGCGCAAAATGGCCGATAGTGGACTCTGGTGATAGCCGCTGTCGGCCAGGAGCAGACATCTGCGAGCTGCAACTCGGACAGTCAGTACCCGCGAATTACCGCGATCATTGAGCCGTGGCTGGGCAGACCGTGACTGGTCGGAAGCTAGGGGCTCGGGTACGCTGGCGACTCCATGAGTTGTAGTGTTAATTCGAATTTATTCTATTTAGCAATTACGAGAGATCAAAAAAATGCAGGGAGGCGATGAAAAAAGCACTCCAGATGTGCTAGATGTTACTCAACTGATACGCATCGAAGCGGTACACAGAGGATTCTTATATCAGCACCTGTATACCGTTGGTTGCTTGCTATTAGCGCAGGCGGCCGCCGTCGATGTGGTGATGGTTGAGCTTGATGAGGATATTGAGCTTGTTACCGATCAGGGACGAATCTATGTGCAGGTTAAGACCCGTTCAAAACCAATCATTCCCAGCGATATTTCAAGCGCCCTAGAGCGTTTTGAAAACCTGCGAAATGAGCATGCTGAGGGGATGCGCAAAGGCGAGGCTGCCTTTGTTATCGTCGCGAACCAAGCACCGAGCGTTCAGTTCCAGCAGACTATCAACGATAAAAAACTCCCCCCTGATGTTCTTTTCGTTTGGCCCCAATCTACTTCTGAACGCCACCCGGCACTTCCGCCCGCCTGGGAGTCGCTAACTGATGCAGCGGCATGGTGTATCGCCCAAGCGGAGAAGCTGAATTTTTCATTGTTGTCCCCGGATTCCCTGATATGGAAGCTAGCCGGACTGGCGCAGCTTGCAGCCACGGGTAGTGCCCCGAACAAACAGCATGCGTTTCACGCCAAAGACCTACCTGCGCTATTTGAGCAACTCATCGTTCAACTACAGGATTTCCCCGCACCTCCAGCGTTTTACAGGCCACAAAAACTGGAGCCATCTCTCGCATCCGACGAGCGTGTACGTATCATTTGCGGATTATCCGGTGCAGGCAAGACAGCGTGGGCAGCGCAGGCAGCTCTACACTGCTCTCAGCTGTGTGCCTACTATGACACCGGCGACCTTCCGGGCCCTGCTCTGGCGAGCACACTGGTTCGTGAGTTGGCAGCGAAATTTGCAACGCCGGATCGGGATGGTCTGCGAAAAATCCTGCTGCCGGGCGCCAGTGGTTACGAGGCACTCAGAACATTCGACACATTTCTGGATCAGCAAGGAGCCACCCTGCTGCTGATTTTAGATAATGCGCATCGTGTTCCTGTAGAAAATCTGCGCGATACACTGAATGCAACCAAATGCATTCGTTTCGTCCTGCTGTGCCAGCCCCATGACAACGTCCGCGAGCTGGAAGCTGTTACTGGACTGCAGCGTGAGGCACTTTTGGGGTGGGATATTGATACGGTGGCCGCAGCAGTAGACGATCTCGGTGGCTATGCCACCGCTCAAGGCTACGAGCAACTGCGGACTTATACCGGTGGACTGCCGCTGTATGTTCAGAGCGCTGCAAAAATAGCGGTCACAGAATACGGAGGCAATGTCGATGTGCTGTGCGCTGAACTTCAGCAGCAGGAAAACAGTGTCGAGACTGCGCAGGAAGTCATCCTTACCCGTATTTATCAGGGGTTTGATAAGTTAACTCAGGATTCGCTGGCATTGTTCAGCCTGACTGATGTGGGGTTGAGTCGCGAAGAAGTTTGTGAGCTTCTGGTCAAGTCACTAAATGTATCCACAGGTGGCGCTGCCTCAATTCTTAAGAAAATGCGGGCCACCGGCACCGTTGAGATTTTTGGGAACCAGATGCTGAAGGTACATGACGCCGTCAGAGCACTGGGGCTGCAGCACTTGGAGCTTATGGATCCGGCGGTGGCAAATAACGCACTTATGGCATTGAAAGAGCTGCTGGTCGTGAGCCTTCACAAAACTCGCGACACATCAAGATTCGCGTTGTTGACCCAGGTTTATATCAAACTCAACGATGTCATGACACTCATCGCACTTTCAGGCGAGGAGCTATTTTATGAGATGGGTATTAACGTCGACATACTGGCAAGTCTAGAACGAGCAACGAATTCAGATACACTGGAACCTGTTCATAAATTCTGGGCGTTGGATGGACTAGTTTTCTCTGAGCTTCGAGAAGGCCGTCCTGATAAAATCGTCCAGCGACTTGAGGCCATGGAAGCTCTTCTTATTGAGTATAAGTTTGATTTTCGTGAACAAATTGCATATGCAATGAAACGGATATTATTCTCAGCAGAAAATGGTAACGCATACGAGGTTAAGCGGCTTGTAGAGCAGGCCATCACGAAGTTGCCCGATGCTGAGCATGAACGCATATTTGACTATAACCATGCCATAGCTCTATGGAAGTTAAAGAGATATAAGGAGGCAGAAGCGCTGTGCTGGAAGGTCACTGATGGATATTACGACCTGTTCGGTATTCGTCCGGCAGATGTGATGGGTAAAAATGCGGATGTGCTATGGAAAATTATAAAACGCCCAGAAAATGTTCATGAACATCTCAAACATCTCGCCGACGCACTAGAGTTGTACGCAATAATCCTTCAAGCGCGTGGAAAACCAACGCCATTCATCCGTATTCATTCGATGAAGTTCTACAACATGGCCGGTGCGCCAGAGTCTATGGTGCGGGTCGGCCAGGATTTGGCGGATGAATTTGTCGCCAGGAAAGACTATGAAGGCGCCAGAGAAGTCATGGAGCAGCACGTTTTGCCGATTGTAAATACGGCTGGACTGGTGAACAGGCTGGTTCAGGTACGAAGCCAATATGCGGTGATACTGGCACTATGCGGGCGGCACGATGACGCAGATGCTGAAATGACACGTTTGGGTCCTTATTTTGACGGGTTGACTGGCGAGCAACGTCAGGAAGTTGAAAATCAATCAAATTACATTGCCCAACTCGCCTATGAGGCGTTGAAACCTACTATCGGGCAGATGTTCGGTGCGGTAGGAAGAAATGATCGATGCCCCTGTGGCTCTGGCCTGAAATATAAAAAATGTCATGGGGCTTGACGGCCTAAGACTGAACAGGGCGCGAGCCTCTTCAACATCGCAGAAATGTCTGCTCTTGGCCGAAAACTGACCACTCCAAACGGTCAATGAGCCGGTTCGGCCGTACGCTTGTATGGTGGGTTATTAGCAGGGAAGCAGTCTTGGAACTCCTTGTAGATGCCTGCCATCATCCCTGTCTCCGGCGGTACACCACTAAGGATCAAAAGCAGATTGCCTGCGATTCCGAGCAGACCATTCGAGTGCTGGATCTCTGCTAAAACCAGCTCTGGCGGAAACCCCCTTCCGTGACGATTAACTGCATGGATGCCTCCATGCACGTAGGAACTCAAAGGTCTCCAAGAGTAATGCTTAAACTCCTTTAGGTGTGCTACCGGAGCGTGCGGAGCTTTCACCTCAATCTCTTCCAACATTTGGCTGAGCATAGGGATTTTGCTTGCCTGCTTTGCCGTCTCATGTGTGAGCTCAGCAAGCATTAAATCCGCCTGACCATCCTTGGCTACATAAAGCACCCACAGTGCGCGAACTAGTGATTCGTACTGTACTCGCAGCAATGCTGCAGCAGAGGTGTACAGCCCTGCTGCCACCAGATGCTTCAGGCCCCGGGCGTGCTCAAATCCTAGACTAGCTAGAGCTTGGGTTGCCTGCAGGCGACTGGAGGCATTGACCAAGGGCAGGGCGAAAAAGCCGACAAGCCTGTCCTCAAGCATGGCCGACCGTGCCAGTAATTCATCGAAGTGCATACAGATGCCCAAGTCAGAGCAGAGTCATGTAGCCAAGGATTCTATCGACACCGGGCAATGACCGCATCTGGCCGATTCCGGCCTGCTACTACCTGGAACTCCCAGCCAAAAGTGGCATCGTGTGTCTCAAAAGCTGGGACGATTCACTACCTGCAGCCATAAACCTATGACGTAGTGGCAGGTTCGGCTCTGGTCGAGGCTTGTTAAGGAGCCGACATCTGCTGTTAGCTGGGCAGCCAATGCCGATGAGCCCGTTGGCCCTAGGTCACGCCGCGGATGCGATTCATTTCTGTTAGACCCGGTATTTCTACCTCTCCCTGGTGATACCCTCACACATCGGTGTCTAGGGGTTGACTTAATGGATAAGGACAGGCTGCATTTATTGCTACGCACGCCCCAGTCACGCCTATTGGGACATGTCGCCGGGCCTCGACTTCGAAACCCGGCTGATTGCCAAGACCAACGCCGCCCTGGTTCTTGAAGAACAGCTGAGCAAACCAGGCTATCAATGCGCGCCGATCAATCTGGGCTCCAACACCGACCCGTATCAGCCGATCGAGCGGGAGTACAAAATTACCCGCCAGACCCTGGAAGTGCTGCTGCGCTATCGACACCCGGTAACCATCGTCACCAAAGGCTCGCTGATTCTGCGCGATCTCGATTTGCTCACCGAACTGGCGCAGCAACGGCTGGTGTCGGTGATGATCAGCCTGACCACCCTGGACGACGAACTGAAACGCATCCTCGAACCGCGCGCCGCTGCGCCCAAGGCGCGCCTGCGCGCAATCCGGGTGATGCGCGAAGCAGGCATTGCGGTCGGCGTGCTGTGTTCGCCGATGATTCCGATGATCAATGACAACGAGATCGAAAGCCTGCTCACCGAAGCCCACGCCGCCGGTGCGCAAAGCGCCGCATACATGATGCTGCGCCTGCCGCTGGAAGTCGCGCCGCTGTTCGAGGAGTGGTTGCAGGCGCACTATCCGCAACGCGCCGCGCATGTGCTGAGCCTGATTCGTCAGAGTCGCGGCGGCGAACTCTACGACAGCCGTTTCGGTGCGCGTATGCGCGGTGAAGGACCGTTTGCCGAACTGCTCGCACAAAGATTCGCCAAGACCATCAAAAAGCTTGGTCTGAACAAACGCGAGGGCTATAACCTCGACTGCACGGCCTTCTGTCCGCCGGGTCGCCAGATGTCGTTGATTTAGCGACAATTGGCTTTGGGTTGACGGGTTGGACTCCTTCCGCCGAAACACGCCAGTCACGTTTTTTGTGACCTGGAACACACGTTCTAGAGCGTTTCATTCAGTTTCAATTAAGTTTCGGCGGCTACCTTGTTCATCGAGTGACTGACGGGTCGGGATGACCCGGATGGTTTAAACAGCCACTGGCTTCATACCGGAATACCGGGGAAGACTCCCTGAATCCGCACAAGAGGATGAATCATGAGTGACAAGGATAAACAGTCGTTGGCTGCCTCGGCGCAAAGCCCTGAAGCGGAATCCGCCGATGCAGCACTGCGACAGATCGTTGATGGCTTTTTACGTTTTCATCATGACGTTTTTCCACAGCAGGAAGAACTGTTCAAGAAGCTCGCCACCGCCCAGGCGCCCAAGGCGATGTTCATCACCTGCGCCGACTCGCGCATCGTTCCCGAGCTGATCACCCAGAGCTCGCCAGGCGATCTGTTCGTCACTCGTAACGTCGGCAACGTGGTTCCGCCGTACGGCCAGATGAACGGCGGCGTTTCCACCGCTATCGAGTACGCGGTACTGGCGCTGGGCGTGCAGCACATCATCATTTGCGGCCACTCCGATTGCGGCGCCATGCGGGCGGTACTCAACCCCGACAGCCTGGAAAAAATGCCGACGGTCAAAGCCTGGCTGCGCCACGCCGAAGTCGCGAAAACCATGGTGCACGACAACTGTAACTGCACCGACGAAAAAGAAAGCATGCCGATCCTCACCGAGGAAAACGTCATCGCCCAATTGCAGCACTTGCGTACCCATCCTTCGGTAGCCTCGCGCATGGCGAACGGTCATCTGTTCATCCATGGCTGGGTCTACAACATCGAAACCAGCGAAATCAAAGCTTACGACGCGGACCAGGGTCGTTTCCTGCCTCTCGACGGCAGCCATCCGATTCCTGTGGCGACGCCCAAAGCGCGCTTCTAAATCTTCCCAACAATCTGTGTGGTATGACGCCGGCCGCTGATTCAGCGGCCCGGCCTCGCCACGCCTGAAGAAAACTTCGGGAGAATCGCCATGCGTGCGGCTCAATTGAAAGCTGTGTTGCCACGGGAGCTGCTCGCTTCCGTGGTTGTGTTTCTGGTCGCCCTGCCGCTGTGCATGGGCATCGCGATTGCGTCAGGGCTGCCGCCGGCCAAGGGTCTGATCACCGGGATCATCGGCGGTCTGGTGGTCGGTTGGCTGGCGGGTTCGCCGTTGCAGGTCAGCGGGCCGGCGGCGGGGCTTGCGGTGTTGGTGTTCGAACTGGTGCGCCAGCACGGCATCGAGATGCTCGGGCCGATTCTGCTGCTCGCCGGATTTCTGCAACTGGTCGCCGGGCGCCTGAAGCTTGGCTGCTGGTTCCGCGTCACGGCGCCAGCGGTGGTCTACGGCATGCTCGCGGGCATCGGCGTGTTGATTGTGCTTTCGCAAATCCATGTGATGCTCGATGCCAAGCCGCAACCCTCCGGGCTCGACAACCTCACGGCATTTCCGTCGGCCGTGGCGCAAGCCTTGCCGTCGTTCGGCTGGCAGGCGGGTCTGCTCGGGTTGTCGACAATTGCGGTGATGTGGCTGTGGGAAAAATTCCGTCCACATTCGCTGCGTTTCGTTCCCGGTGCGTTGCTGGGTGTCGGTCTGGCAACAGCCGCGAGTCTGCTGCTGGCATTGCAGGTCAAGCGTGTTGAAGTGCCGGCGAATCTGGCCGAAGCGATCG
The DNA here is from genome assembly GCF_044542195.1 of Pseudomonas sp. NPDC079367. Taxonomy (NCBI): domain Bacteria; kingdom Pseudomonadati; phylum Pseudomonadota; class Gammaproteobacteria; order Pseudomonadales; family Pseudomonadaceae; genus Pseudomonas; species Pseudomonas sp. NPDC079367. Next base: position 24,907 of record NZ_JBITTW010000020.1, on the reverse strand, counting down.
ATTGGCTCAAGCCTGCCGACCTGATGAGCCTGGCCGACCCGACGCTGCTGATTGCCGCGTTCGCCGTAGCGTTCATTGCCAGTGCCGAAACCCTGTTGTCGGCGGCAGCGGTGGATCGCATGCACAGCGGTGTGCGTTCGGACTTCGACCGTGAACTGTCGGCGCAAGGTGTCGGCAACATGCTCTGCGGCCTGGTCGGCGCGCTGCCGATGACCGGGGTGATCGTGCGCAGTTCGGCCAACGTTCAGGCTGGTGCGACCACACGCTACTCGACGATTTTCCATGGCCTGTGGCTGCTGGCGTTCGTGCTGTTGCTATCGAGCGTGCTGCAAAGCATCCCGGTGGCGAGCCTGGCGGGCGTGCTGGTGTATACCGGTTTCAAACTGGTCGACCTCAAAGCCTTTCGTGGCCTGGGTCGATACGGGCGGATGCCGATGTTCACCTACGCTGCCACAGCGCTGGCAATCATCTTCACTGATCTGTTAACCGGCGTGCTGATCGGTTTCGGCCTGACCATGTTGAAGCTGGCACTCAAGGCTTCGCGCCTGAAAATCAGCCTGATCGACCTGCCGCAGGACGGCGAGATGGAATTGCGTCTGGTCGGCGCGGCGACGTTCCTCAAAGTACCGGCGCTGACCCAGGTGCTGGGCAGCATTCCTCACGGCACGACGGTGCATGTGCCGCTCAACAACCTGAGCTACATCGACCACTCGTGTCTGGAACTGCTGGAAGAATGGGGCCGGGCGAATGCGGCGAAGGGTTCGAAGCTGTTGATCGAGTCGCGCGGATTGAAGCGCAGGCTGGAAGGCCGGGTGCGAACCAATACCGGGATTGGTGCGGCGGGTTGAATCTGCGGGTTGAACTCGCCCCCCTGTAGGAGCTGCCGCAGGCTGCGAACTTTTGATCTTGATTTTGAAAAACAACATCAAAAGATCGCAGCCTGCGGCAGCTCCTACATTGAACTGTGTATGACTCAGGCAGCAGGCTGATCCAGCTCAAGTCCCACACCCAACCGGCGGCTCATGCACGGCCAGCGTTTCCACGCCGCGCCGGTGTCCGGGCTGCTGAGTTTGTCACGGTAGGCTTCCACCGACTCCAGGGCAAAGCTCTCGTCGTTGAGCATCTCGTCGATCGCGTGATGCACCGCTTCGTCCAGTTGGTTGGCGAATGCCTCACCGATCAATTGATGAGCAATCAAATTGGCGACCGTCATGTCCAGAGGGATCAGTGGCTGGCCGAAATGCTTGATGTACAGGTCGTTGACCTCTTCGACAAAACGGTGCGCCAGATAGGCTTCGTCGAGCAGGCTGTCCAGGCCGACATGCCCGGCCATGATGGCCGGCGGCTGGAGGAAATACTGCTCGGCGATTTTCAGCACCGGTTTGATCTGCGATTCGATTCCCGCTTCCTTGGCGACTTCATTGGCTGCGTCCAGCAGATCGGGTACTTCATCGATGTAGGCGGCGACAAAACGCGTCAGCACGCCGTTGGCGTCGGTTTCCGGCAACTGGATCGCCGGGTGCAGGTGAGGCAGCTTGCTTTCCAGCTGACGGGTCAGCAGGCCGGTGTCTTTTTCGTGTTGTTGGGCTTTTTGGATCTGCTCGCGCAATGCGGCGGTGTTCATGAAAACTCCAGGAAACAAGGCAATGAAATAGGGAAGACATAACTTAGCTGGCTTACGAAAAACGCTAAGACGCATTTGTCATAATTATTTCATCCTTGATGCAGCTGCGTTATATCCATTTGCCACCACTCGTCTGCATCCTTCTCCATTCGGGCACTTGAATGCAAGCGGCGGTTGTTTCAGCTCATTGACGTGCGCGGGTTGCAATTCCCGGACGCTGTCTATACTCGCCAATGAATGGAGTTAGCTGATGACGCCCGACTGCACCCGCAGCAAGGCCCGGCGATTCAAGTTCGTAGTCTGATGCAGCCGCTCCCTTGCCGCAGGCGATACGCCGGCGGGATAACAAGAACGATAAGGGGAACCCGCAATGATGCGACATCCACATGTCTGGATGGGCCTCCTGTTGTGGTCGATATTCAGCCAGGCCAACGCGGCCTGGACAGTGAATATGGCGCCTGGAGCGACTGAAATCAGTCACGCAGTATTCGACCTGCACATGACCATTTTCTGGATTTGTGTGGTGATCGGGGTCATCGTCTTCGGCGCCATGTTCTGGTCGATGATGGTACACCGCCGCTCCACCGGCCAGGTCGCGGCGAAATTCCATGAAAGCACCGGCGTCGAGATCATGTGGACTGTCGTGCCGCTGCTGATTCTGGTGGCCATGGCCGTTCCCGCCACCGCGACGCTGATCAAGATGTACGACACCAGCGAGCCGGACATCGATATCCAGGTCACCGGTTATCAGTGGAAGTGGCACTACAAATATCTGGGCCAGGATGTCGAATTCTTCAGCAATCTGGCCACCCCCGCCGAGCAGATCCACAACAAGCAAGCCAAGGGCGAGCATTACTTGCTCGAAGTCGACAAGCCGCTGGTGCTGCCGGTCGGCGCCAAGGTGCGCTTCCTCGTCACCTCCGCCGACGTTATTCACTCATGGTGGGTGCCGGCGTTTGCGGTCAAGCGCGATGCGATTCCCGGGTTCGTCAACGAAGCCTGGACCCGTATCGACAAGCCCGGGCTGTACCGCGGCCAATGCGCCGAATTGTGCGGCAAGGACCACGGCTTCATGCCGATCGTGGTCGAGGTCAAGGAGCAGGCCGACTACGAAAAATGGCTCGCCGAGCGCAAGGCCGAGGCCGCGCAGCTTAAAGAGCTGACCAGCAAGGAATGGACCCTCGACGAGCTCAAGGAGCGCGGCGACAAGGTTTACCACACCACTTGCGTGGCCTGTCACCAGGCCGAAGGCCAGGGCCTGCCGCCGATGTTCCCGGCGCTCAAAGGCTCGAAAATCGCTACCGGGCCGATCAAGGATCACCTGGGCATCGTCTTCCACGGCAAACCCGGCACCGCCATGGCGGCGTTCGGCAAGCAGCTGTCGGAAGTCGACATCGCGGCGGTCGTGACTTACGAACGTAACGCCTGGGGCAACAACAAGGGCGACATGGTCACGCCTAAAGAAGTGCTGGAGCTGAAACAGGCGGAAAGCCAATGAGCCGGTCAATTGCGTACTCCGTGAACCGGTCGGGGCCGCACGCCCCGGCCTGCCCCGTCCACTTTCGTGAAGGAGACCGGCCATGAGCGCTGTCATCGATGACCACGGTCATGCCGACCACGCCCACGGCCCCGCCAAAGGCCTGATGCGCTGGGTGCTGACCACCAACCACAAAGACATCGGCACGCTGTACTTGTGGTTCGCGTTCTGCATGTTCCTGCTCGGCGGCTCGTTCGCCATGGTCATTCGTGCCGAGCTGTTCCAGCCCGGCCTGCAGATCGTCCAGCCGGAATTCTTCAACCAGATGACCACCATGCATGGCCTGGTGATGGTCTTCGGTGCGGTGATGCCAGCATTCGTCGGCCTCGCCAACTGGATGATCCCGCTGATGATCGGCGCGCCGGACATGGCCCTGCCGCGGATGAACAACTTCAGTTTCTGGCTGTTGCCGGCGGCTTTTCTGCTGCTGGTATCGACGCTGTTCACCCCGGGCGGCGGGCCGAATTTCGGCTGGACCTTCTACGCGCCGCTATCGACGACCTACGCACCGGAAAGCGTGACGTTCTTCATCTTCGCCATTCACTTGATGGGCATCAGCTCGATCATGGGCGCGATCAACGTGGTCGCGACCATCCTTAACCTGCGCGCCCCCGGCATGACCCTGATGAAAATGCCGCTGTTCGTCTGGACCTGGCTGATCACCGCATTTCTGCTGATTGCAGTGATGCCGGTGCTGGCCGGGTGCGTGACGATGATGCTGATGGACATTCACTTCGGCACCAGTTTCTTCAGCGCTGCCGGCGGTGGTGACCCGGTGCTGTTTCAGCATGTGTTCTGGTTCTTCGGCCACCCCGAGGTGTACATCATGATCCTGCCGGCGTTCGGCGCGGTCAGCCAGATCATCCCGACCTTCGCGCGCAAGCCGCTGTTCGGCTACACCTCGATGGTTTACGCCACGGCGAGCATCGCGTTTCTGTCGTTTATCGTCTGGGCGCACCATATGTTTGTGGTCGGCATCCCGCTGGTGGGCGAATTGTTCTTCATGTACGCGACCATGCTGATCGCCGTGCCGACCGGGGTGAAAGTCTTCAACTGGGCCAGCACCATGTGGCAGGGCTCGATGACCTTCGAGACACCGATGCTGTTTGCCGTGGCGTTCGTGATCCTGTTTTCCATCGGTGGCTTCTCCGGGCTGATGCTGGCGATTGCCCCGGCGGACTTCCAGTATCAGGACACCTACTTCGTGGTCGCGCACTTCCACTATGTGCTGGTGCCCGGGGCGATCTTCGGCATCTTCGCCTCGGCGTACTACTGGCTGCCGAAATGGACCGGGCACATGTACGACGAAACCCTCGGCAAACTGCATTTCTGGCTTTCATTCGTCGGCATGAACCTGACCTTCTTCCCGATGCACTTCGTGGGTCTTGCGGGCATGCCGCGACGCATTCCGGACTACAACCTGCAATTCGCCGATTTCAACATGGTCTCGTCGATCGGCGCGTTCATGTTTGGCGCCACGCAGATCTTCTTCCTCTTCATCGTCATCAAGACCATCCGTGGCGGCGCGCCGGCCCCGGCGAAACCGTGGGATGGCGCCGAAGGCCTGGAGTGGAGCGTGCCGTCACCGGCGCCGTATCACACCTTTACCACGCCGCCGGAAGTGAAATGAAACGCCTGGCTTCTGTGGGACGGGGCTTGCTCCCGAATGCCATTTTTCATTCAACAGTTGAGTTGACTGATCCGACGCATTCGCGAACAAGCCCCCTCCCACAGGGGTTCTCGATTGAGGATTGGAACCATGGCTGACTCGATCTCGCTGAAGAAACTGGTCACGCGCCTGCTGTTGGTGGTGGTGGCGATGTTCGTCTTCGGCTTCGCCCTGGTGCCGATCTATGACGTGATGTGCAAGGCCTTCGGCATCAACGGCAAGACCGGCGGCCAGTACGCGGGAGAGCAAGTGGTCGACACCTCGCGCCAGGTGCGCGTGCAGTTTCTCTCGACCAACACCGCCGACATGCCGTGGGACTTTTATCCCAAGCATGACGAACTGACCGCCAATCCCGGCGCGGTCAACGAGATGGTGTTCATCGCGCGCAACCCCACCGACAAACCGATGAGCGCGCAAGCGGTACCGAGCATCGCGCCGAGCAACGCGGCGGCGTTTTTCCACAAGACCGAATGCTTTTGTTTTACCCAGCAGGTGCTGCAACCCGGTGAACAGATCGAGATGCCCGTGCGTTTCATCGTTGACCGCGACATGCCCAAGGAAGTGAAGCACCTGACGCTGTCCTACACGCTGTTCGATATCACCGCCCGACATCCACCGGTGGCTGTTAATACCGGCGGTTGAGCGTGGCCGATAAGGAGAACAATAAATGGCAACTCATGAGCACTATTACGTCCCGGTCCAGAGCAAATGGCCGATCATCGCCACGCTCGGGATGTTCGTCACCGTGTACGGCCTCGCCACCTGGTTCAACGATCTGAAGGCGGCACGCCCGGATTCCCACGGCCCGCTGATCTTTTTCGTCGGTGGCCTGCTGCTCGCGTACATGCTGTTCGGCTGGTTCGGTGCGGTGATCAAGGAAAGTCGCGCGGGGCTTTACAGCCCGCAGCTGGACCGCTCGTTCCGCTGGGGCATGAGCTGGTTCATCTTTTCCGAAGTGATGTTCTTTGTCGCCTTCTTCGGCGCGCTGTTTTATATCCGCACGGTTTCCGCGCCGGGTCTGGCGGGCGAAGGCAGCAAGGGCGTGTCGCAAATGCTCTGGCCGAATTTCGAGTACGTCTGGCCACTGCTGAACAACCCGGACCCGAAACTGTTCCCGCCGCCCAAAGACGTTATCAGCCCGTGGGGCCTGCCGCTGATCAACACCATTCTGCTGGTCAGCTCCAGCGTGACCATCACCATCGCCCACCACGCCTTGAAGAAGGGCCATCGCGGCGCACTGAAATTGTGGCTGGCGATCACCGTACTGCTGGGCATCGCGTTTTTGGGTTTCCAGGCCGAGGAATACATCCACGCCTACAAAGAGCTGGGGCTGACCCTCGGCTCGGGCATCTACGGCGCGACGTTCTTTATGCTCACCGGGTTCCACGGCGCCCACGTGACCATCGGCACGATCATCCTGTTCGTGATGCTGATGCGGATCATGAAGGGCCACTTCGACAACGAGCACCAGTTCGGCTTCGAAGCAGCGAGCTGGTATTGGCACTTCGTCGACGTGGTGTGGATCGGCCTGTTCTTCTTCGTCTATGTGCTCTGAACGCCGACGCTACCAGGGCGCATGCGACACCAACTGGCCGCTGTAGAAACCCCAGGCCATCAGGCCGACGGTGACCACGGCCAGTGCCACCCGAACACTCAAGGCGATGACCAGCCGATGGGAGCTGCTGTCGTCCTTGACCAGGAAAAACAGGCCGCTGAACAGGCTGACGACCGTGGCAATCAGCATCAGGACGATCGCTGCTTTGAACATGGCAAGACTCCGGGGGACAGGCGATGCACTTGAGTATAGCGATCGCGATGACTGACTTTATGGCGCGCCCATGAAGCACTTTCGCCCGGGCGTGATCCCCACCGTGGTGGTCGCGTTGTTGCTGCCGCTGATGGTTGCGCTGGGCTTCTGGCAACTGGGCCGGGGCGCGGAAAAAACCGCGCTGCTGGCCAGTTATGCCGAACGTCGCGTGGCCGAACCGATGGCCAGCAGCGAACTCGCAACCAGCGCCGATCCGGCTTATCGCCGCGTGCACCTGCACGGCCAGTTCGACCCCGCCCACACGCTGTTGCTCGACAATCGCCAGCGTGGCGGCAAGGTCGGCGTCGAATTGCTGCAACCGTTTCAGGATCAACGCAGCGGCCTCTGGCTGCTGGTCAATCGCGGCTGGCTGCCATGGCCCGATCGGCGCGTGCCGCCGCAATTCACGACACCGGCCGAGGCGCTGACGCTCGACGCCTGGGTCTATGTCGCCCCCGGCGCAACGTTCCAGTTGCACGCCGATCCGGTCAGCGGTGTCTGGCCGCAAACCATCACCGCCGTCGAACCGGGCAAATTGTGGCAAACCCTGGAGCGCGACGGTTTCGCCTTTGAGCTGCGCGCCGAACCCGGCCCGGCCAGCTATCAGACCGATTGGCCGGTAGTCGCGATGGGCCCGGAAAAACACCTCGGCTATGCCGTGCAATGGTTTGCCATGGCCACGGCCCTGCTTGGGCTTTACCTCTATTTGGGCTGGCACAACGCAAAGGAGAAACGCCATGGGAAGCGCCATGAATCCACCCAGCATGTCTGAGGCCAAACCTGCTCCCAGCCGTCGGCGCGGGCGCATTCAATTGCTGTTGATTGTGCTCGGCGTAGTCGGGCCGATGCTGCTCGCCACCGGCATGTACAAGTTGCAATTCTGGGTGCCGGAAGGACGCAGCTACCACGGCGAGCTGATCGGCAACGGCCAGACCCGCGCCGACCTTGGCGTGCAGGCCGATGAGCAGCGCTGGCAGATTCTGGTCACGGCGCCAAAGGATTGCGCAGTCGACTGCCAGCAACTGGTGTACCTGGCCCGGCAGATCCAGATCAGCCTCGGCCGCGAAGCCGGACGCGCCAGCCATGCGCTCGCCGCCGCGCAACCATTGAGCGCCGAGTACGCCGGCAAACTCGATCGCGAATACCCGCAACTGCAGCGTTATCCACTGGATGCCGGCGTGTTCGCCAGGACCACCGGCGACAAAGCCTTGCCGCAGCTGTGGATCGTCGACCCGCACGGCAATCTGGTGCTGCGCTACGAGCCGAACGTGAAGGGCAAGGATCTGCTCAACGACCTGCGTCATCTGCTGAAACTGTCGAACATCGGATAAGGGCATCGTCATGGCCAAACCTGGATTTCGCCTCGCGCTGTTTGCCACCCTGCTGGCACTGATTGTGGTGCTGCTCGGCGCCTATACGCGCCTGACCCACGCAGGCCTCGGTTGCCCCGACTGGCCGGGCTGCTACGGGTTTATCAGCGTGCCGAAAAGCGAGGCGCAACTGGCCCATGCCGAACTGCATTTCCCGGATGCGCCAGTGGAGGCGCACAAGGGCTGGAACGAGATGATCCACCGCTATTTCGCCGGCACCCTCGGGTTGCTGATTTCGGTATTGGCCGGGCGCGCCTGGGTAAACCGGCGCCATCCGGGCCAACCGGTGAAACTGCCGCTGTTTCTGCTGGCGGTGGTCATCGCTCAGGCCGCATTCGGCATGTGGACGGTGACGCTCAAGCTCTGGCCGCAAGTGGTTACCGGGCATTTGCTCGGCGGCTTCGCCACGTTGAGTCTGCTGTTTCTGTTGACGCTGAGGTTGTCCGGCGTGCTGCCGGCACTGACGGTGCCCAAACGCCTGCAATATTGGGCGACGGCGGGGCTGCTGTTGGTAATCGGCCAGATTGCGCTGGGCGGCTGGGTCAGCTCCAACTACGCAGCGGTGGCCTGCATCGACTTCCCCACCTGCCACGGCCAATGGCTGCCGCCGGCGGACTTCGCCAATGGCTTTCATCTGACCCAGCACATCGGCCCGAACTATCTCGGCGGCCAACTGGACAGCGACGCGCGCACGGCGATTCATCTGACACACCGCATCGGCGCTTTGCTGGTGACAGTCGTGCTGCTCGGTCTGGCCTGGCAATTGAAGGTGGTGGGCATGACGCGTCTGGCTGGCTTGCTGCTGATCGCCCTCGCCGCGCAGATCGCCCTCGGTATCAGTAACGTGCTGTTTCATCTGCCGCTGCCAGTGGCCGTCGCCCACAACGCCGGCGGTGCGGCGCTGTTGCTGACCTTGGTATTGGTCAATTACCACGCGCGCACCAGTCTGCTGCGGGTGACCCAACCGGTGCTGGCGCGCTGGCGCTTGGGTGCGCACAAACCTGCCGTCGCGCCCATCGCATTGAAAGGAGAAACGCCATGGCGAGTCTGATCGGCGAACGTGCGACGCAAGCGCTGTGGCGCGATTATCTGGAGCTGACCAAGCCGAAAGTCGTGGTGCTGATGCTGATCACCTCGCTGGTCGGCATGTTCCTCGCCACCCGAGCGGGCGTGCCGTGGACGGTGCTGGTTTTTGGCAATCTGGGCATTGCCTTGTGTGCCGGCGGTGCGGCGGCCGTCAATCATGTGGTCGATCGGCGCATCGATGCGGTGATGGCGCGCACGCACAAACGGCCACTGGCCGAAGGCCGGGTTTCTCCTGCGGCGGCGCTGACATTTGCGTTGCTGCTGGCGTTGCTCGGCCAGGCGCTGCTGCTGACGTTCACCAATCAATTGACCGCATGGCTGACCCTCGCCTCGCTGCTCGGCTACGCGGTGATCTACACCGGCTTCCTCAAACGCGCGACGCCGCAGAACATCGTCATCGGCGGCCTCGCTGGCGCCGCCCCGCCGCTGCTCGGCTGGACCGCCGCCACCGGCCATGTCAGCGCCGAACCGTTGCTGCTGGTGCTGATCATCTTCGCCTGGACCCCGCCACATTTCTGGGCGCTGGCGATTCATCGCAAGGAGGAATACGCCAAGGCCGACATTCCGATGCTGCCGGTGACCCACGGCGAGCACTACACCAAAGTGCACATTCTGCTGTACACCTTCGCGCTGCTGGCGGTGAGTCTGCTGCCGTACGTGATTCACATGAGCGGCGTGCTGTATCTGGTCTGTGCGCTGGCGTTGGGCGCGAGGTTTCTGCAATGGGCCGTGGTGCTGTACCGTGGCACTCGGCCGCACGCGGCGATCAACACCTTCAAGTACTCTATTTATTACTTGTTCCTGTTGTTCATCGCCCTGCTCGTAGACCACTACTTACTGTTGAACCTATGACCCGAACCCAGAAAACCGTCTTCATCCTCGCTGCCGTGATCGCACTGATTCTCGGGCTTACCGTCAACAAGGTGCTGAGCGGTAAAGGTCAGGGCGACCCGACTGCGCTGATCGACGCCGGGATCATCCTGCTGCCACAGAGCCGCAATCTGCCGGACGTGACCATGACCGATCAGGACGGCAAACCGGTGGCGATCGATGAGTTGAAAGGCAAGTGGAGTCTGTTGTTCTTCGGCTACACCTTCTGCCCGGACATCTGCCCGACCACCCTGGCGCAACTGCGGCAGATCAAGAGTGAGCTACCGAAAGAGGCTGTGGATAAATTGCAGATCGTGCTGGTCAGCGTTGACCCCAACCGCGATACGCCGAAACAGCTGAAGCAGTATCTGGGCTACTTCGATCCGCAGTTCGTTGGCCTGACGCCAACGTCGATCGAGGAGCTGCAGAAGGTCGCGAATGCAGTGAGCATTCCGTTCATTCCCGCCGATACCAGCAAGCCGAATTACACCGTCGATCACAGTGGCAACCTGGCCGTGATCGGCCCGGACGGCACGCAGCGCGGGTTCATTCGGGCGCCGCTGAATAACGCCAAACTGGTGGCGCAGTTGCCGGCGATGCTAAACCGCAAGTAGTAACACCACTGATCCAGTGTGGGAGCGGGCTTGCTCGCGAATGCGGTGGCTCAGATGAAGAAATGCTGGCTGATACACCGCTTTCGCGAGCAAGCCCGCTCCCACAGGGACGGTGTTTCAGGCACAAAAAAGGGGACGCTCATGGCGTCCCCTTTTTCATTGCCGCCGCCCCGATCAGAACGCCGGCAACACCGCGCCTTTGTACTTCTCGGTGATGAACTTTTTCACTTCCGGCGTGTGCAGCGCAGCCGCCAGTTTCTTCATCGCGTCGCTGTCCTTGTTGTCCGCGCGGGACACGAGGATGTTCACGTACGGCGAGTCGTTGCCTTCGATCACCAGCGCATCCTTGGACGGATCGAGCTTGGCTTCCAGCGCGTAGTTGGTGTTGATCAGCGCCAGATCGACCTGGGTCAGCACGCGCGGGATGGTCGCGGCTTCCAGCTCACGGAATTTCAGGTCTTTCGGGTTCTGCGCGATGTCCTTGATGGTCGACAGGATATTGGTCGGATCCTTCAGGGTGATCACGCCAGCCTTGGCCAGCAGCAACAGCGCACGGCCGCCGTTGGTGGCGTCGTTCGGGATCACCACGTTGGCGCCGCCCGGTAGATCCTTCAGATCCTTGAGCTTGCTCGAGTACGCGCCCAGCGGCTCCAGGTGTACACCCGTCACGGCTACGAGATCGGTGCCCTTGGCCTTGTTGAATTCATCGAGATACGGCTGGTGCTGGAAGAAGTTGGCGTCCAGACGCTTTTCCGCGACCTGTACGTTCGGCTGAATGTAATCAGTGAAGACCTTGACCTTCAGATCCACGCCTTCTTTGGCCAGGGCCGGTTTGACGAATTCGAGGATTTCCGCGTGCGGCACCGGAGTGGCGGCAACGGTCAAGGTTTCGGCGTGGGCCGAGAATGCTGCGACGGCAGCGAAAGCAGCGATCAGTTTTTTCATTCAGCTAACTCCTTTTCCGGCGCCCGCCAGCGTGCGGCCAGCGCCTCATTGATGACCAGAACCGATTATTTGCGCGAGAAATGCACGACCAGACGATCGCCCACCATTTGCAGCACTTGCACAAGGATCAACAGCAGCACAACGGTGACGATCATCACGTCGGTCTGGAAACGCTGGTAGCCGAAACGGATCGCCAGGTCGCCCAGACCACCGGCGCCGACCACACCGGCCATCGCCGTGTAGGACACCAGTGTAATCGCTGTCACCGTAATCGCTGCGAAGATGCCCGGACGGGCTTCCGGCAGCAAGGCGTTCATGATGATCTGCCGCGTGGTCGCGCCCATCGACTGGGTGGCTTCGATGATGCCGCGATCGACCTCACGCAAAGCGGTTTCCACCAGCCGCGCGAAGAACGGCGTAGCGCCCACCACCAGCGGCGGAATCGCACCGGCCACGCCCAGCGAAGTGCCGGTGATCAGCACCGTGAACGGGATCATCACGATCAGCAGGATGATGAACGGCAGCGAACGCAGGATATTCACCGCCAGCGACATGATCGCGTACAGACCACGGTTTTCCAGCAACTGGCGCGGGCTGCAAAGAAACAGCAGCACACCCAGCGGCAAGCCGAGCAGCACGGTGAACAACAGCGAACCGCCGAGCATCAGCATCGTGTCGCCGGTGGCCAGCCAGATTTCGTACCAGTCGATATTGGTGAAGAAACTGATCAGGTCTTCCATTAGCGCAATACCTCCATGTGAACGTCAGCGGCGGTGAAGCGGGCGAACGCCGCTTCCATGTCGCCACCGGTGACGGCGAGGGTCAATTGCCCGTAGGGAATGTCTTTGATGCGGTCGATGCGACCGGCAAGGATGCTGTAGTCGACGCCGGTTTCCCGGGCGACGGTACCGAGCAACGGCGCGTAGGTCGCTTCGCCCTGGAAGGTCAGACGCACGATCCGCCCCGGCACATGGGCGAAATCGTCACGCTGCTCGCTCTCGTCGATCTGCTCGCTTTCCTGCACGAAACGCTTGGTGGTCGGGTGCTGTGGATGCAGGAACACGTCGGCCACCGAACCCTGCTCGACGATCACCCCGGCGTCCATCACCGCGACCTGATCGCAGACGCGACGGATCACGTCCATCTCATGGGTGATCAGGACGATGGTCAGTTTCAGTTCGCGGTTGATCTCGGCCAGCAATTGCAAAACCGAGGCGGTGGTCTGCGGGTCGAGGGCGCTGGTGGCCTCGTCGCACAGCAGAATCTTTGGCTTGGTCGCCAGGGCGCGGGCGATGCCGACGCGCTGCTTCTGGCCGCCGGACAGTTGCGCCGGGTACTTTTTCGCGTGGTCGGACAGACCGACCCGCGCCAGCAACTCGGCCACGCGCTGGTTGATTTCACTGCTCGACAGCTCACCGGCCAGGGTCAGCGGCAAGGCAACGTTGTCGGCGACAGTCTTGGAGGCGAGCAGGTTGAAGTGCTGGAAGATCATCCCGACCTGCTGGCGGAAACGGCGCAGGCCGTTGGCGTCCAGTGCGGTGACTTCTTCGCCATCGACGATGATCTTGCCGCCACTGCAATCTTCCAGGCGATTGATCAGACGCAGCAGGGTACTTTTGCCCGCACCGGAATGGCCAATCAGGCCGAACACCTGACCGTTCTCGATGGCGAGACTGGTCGGGTGCAGCGCGGGAATATCCTTACCGGCGACGCGGTAAGTCTTGTGGACGTTTTGAAACTCGATCACGTAGCGAACCTTGTGGGGCGCGTTGGAAAAGGATCAGCGGTTAGCCGGGCGCGCATTTTAGCCTGTCCGTATAGAGGTTCTTAGCATTTATTTCGCAATTAACCTTCAATTTGGCAATAACGCGATCAAAGGTCAGATAAACGGAACGGCTGAAACGCTCATCAGTCACTAAGTAAGCGACTTGAAACCCTGGGTGCCGTGCCCGGGAATCACTCAAGGGTCTTCGGAAGGCATCCGGGGCCAAACGAGGAGTTTACGTCTGATGAGCATCAAAAAGCCTGCACCCGATAAAAGCGAAATGGCCGGAACCGACACCCCGGATCGCGCCAACACCAACGCCAAGCTCGAGAGTCTTGAAGAATTCCGTTCCGACGCTACCGGTCAGGCACTGCGCACCAATCAGGGTGTGAAGATCGCGGACAACCAGAACACCCTTAAGGCCGGGCCGCGCGGGCCGTCGCTGCTGGAAGACTTCATCATGCGTGAAAAGATCACGCACTTTGACCATGAGCGGATTCCAGAGCGCATCGTCCATGCCCGCGGCACCGGCGCGCACGGTTTCTTTCAGAGTTACGAGAACCATGCAGCGCTGACCAAGGCTGGTTTCCTACAGGATCCGGGCAAGAAAACCCCGGTGTTCGTGCGCTTTTCCACAGTTCAGGGACCACGTGGTTCCGGCGATACCGTGCGTGACGTGCGCGGCTTTGCGGTGAAATTCTTCACCGACGAAGGCAACTTCGACCTGGTCGGCAACAACATGCCGGTGTTCTTCATTCAGGACGCGATCAAGTTTCCCGACTTCGTTCACGCGGTGAAACCCGAGCCGCACAACGAAATCCCGACCGGCGGCTCGGCCCACGATACGTTCTGGGACTTCGTCTCGCTGGTGCCGGAATCGGCGCACATGGTGATCTGGGCGATGTCCGACCGGGCGATTCCGAAAAGCCTGCGCAGCATGCAGGGCTTCGGCGTGCACACCTTCCGCCTGATCAACGCCGAGGGCAAATCACGCTTCGTCAAATTCCACTGGCGCCCTACCGCCGGCACCTGCTCGCTGGTGTGGGACGAGGCGCAGAAGCTCGCCGGTAAAGACACCGACTACCACCGACGCGACCTGTGGGAAGCGATCGAGATGGGCGACTACCCGGAATGGGAACTCGGCGTACAGATCGTCGAAGAAGAGAACGAACACGACTTCGACTTCGACATTCTCGACCCGACCAAAATCATCCCCGAAGAAATCGTGCCGATCACGCCGCTGGGCAAAATGACCCTCAACCGCAACCCGGACAACTTCTTCGCCGAAACCGAGCAGGTCGCCTTCTGCCCGGGCCACATCGTGCCAGGCATCGACTTCTCCAACGACCCGCTGCTGCAAGGTCGGCTGTTTTCCTATACCGACACGCAGATCAGCCGACTCGGTGGGCCGAACTTCCATGAGCTGCCGATCAACCGTCCGGTGGCGCCATTCCACAACGGCCAGCGTGACGCGCAGCACCGCACCACCATCGACAAGGGCCGTGCCTCTTATGAGCCGAACTCGATCGACGGTGGCTGGCCGAAAGAAACCCCGCCGGCTGCGCAGGACGGTGGTTTCGAGAGCTATCCGGAGCGCATCGACGCAGCGAAGATCCGCCAGCGCAGCGAGTCGTTCGGCGATCATTTCTCCCAGGCTCGCTTGTTCTTCAACAGCATGAGCGAGCACGAGAAAGAGCACATCATCGCTGCCTACAGCTTCGAGCTGGGCAAGGTCGAGCGTGAGTTCATCCGTGCCCGTGAAGTGAACGAGATCCTCGCCAATATCGACTTGACCCTGGCCAAACGCGTGGCGGAGAACCTCGGTTTGCCGGCGCCAGCCAAAGGTACGGTCGAAGTGCGCAAGACTTCGCTGGAGCAATCGCCAGCGCTGAGCCAGGCCAATCTGCTGCCAGGCAATATCAAGACGCGCAAAGTGGCGATCCTCGCGGCCAACGGCGTTGATGCTGCGGCCATCGAGGCAATGAAGAAAGCACTTGAAGCCGAAGGCGCCCACGCAAAACTGCTCGGCCCGACCTCGGCGCCAGTCAAAGCCGCTGACGGCAAGGCATTGCCGGTGGATGCTTCGATGGAAGGTATGCCATCAATCGCTTTCGACGCGGTGTTCGTGCCGGGTGGCGCAGCGTCGATTACCGCGTTGAGCGGCGACGGCGTGGCGTTGCATTACCTGCTCGAGGCCTACAAGCACCTGAAAGCGATCGCGCTGCACGGCGAGGCCAAGCAATTGCAGGACCTGTTGAAGCTGGATGCGGATGCGGGGTTGGTGCAGGGCGCGGATGTGGGGGCGTTGACCAAGCCGTTCTTCGCGGCGATTGGCGAGCATCGGGTCTGGGCGCGGGAGGCTAAGGCCAAGGCGATTCCAGCGTAAAAGCAAAGGATCGTCCGAAGGCTCGGGCCGCGTTCGGACGATCTTTTTATGGTTTACGCGGACTTAAAACCATCTGCGCTGGCACTGTGCGCAGGATCTGCTTCTCGATCTGCAAATCAAAATCAGGATCGAGCTTCTTGACTCGCTTGGTCAGCAAGGTCGCCAGCCACGGATAATCCGCAGTCCGTGGAGCCTGGATGCTGACGGCGCAATCGTAATTCACCACATCGGCGGCGATCGCATCGAGTTGTCGCTGCAACTTGTGAATATCGCCGATGTTCAACGCAACCGTGGTGCTCTCGGCTGTCGGGTCAATGACCTTGGCTTTCGGTCTGGCTTCAGCCGCCAATAACGCCGCTTCAGCCTTCTCCAGCTCGGCCTTGCGCGCTTCGGTGATCGCACCGTTGACCCCACCGGTCAGCGCGGGCGCCTTGGGCATCAAGGCGCGGGCACGGCTCAGCGCGGTGGCCGCAGCGTTGACATCACCTTTCTGCAGGACGATCTGGCTGCGGCGCAGGTACGCCTCGGCCAGCTGCCGCTGGTATTGCTCAAGGGATTGATCATTGGGGGTTGCGGCTTGCAACGCGGCCAACTGGTCTTCGGCGGTGGCCAGTTCGCTGCTGGCCAGGCTTTGCTCCAGCTGTGCGATGGCCGTAGCCCGCGCGTCCGGGACTTCAGCCACCGGCGGCGTGCTTTGGCAGGCGCCCAGCAGCACGGAAAATGCGACAAGGAGCAGATAACGGGAGGCGAACGGCTTCATTCCTGCGACTCTCTAATTGCGCAAAAAGCGGCCAAGTCTACACCCCACGACGGGGCAGAACAAAACTCAACAGAAACAGCGCGGCTGCCGTCACCACGATAGACGGCCCCGCCGGGGTGTCC
The DNA here is from genome assembly GCF_044542195.1 of Pseudomonas sp. NPDC079367. Classification (NCBI taxonomy): domain Bacteria; kingdom Pseudomonadati; phylum Pseudomonadota; class Gammaproteobacteria; order Pseudomonadales; family Pseudomonadaceae; genus Pseudomonas; species Pseudomonas sp. NPDC079367. The sequence continues at coordinate 8,352 of NZ_JBITTW010000020.1, read as the reverse complement.
TTGAACCACGACAACGCCAGCCCGCCGCACACTGCGAGCATGCCCAGCAGGCTCGCGCCCAGGGCCATCTGCTCTGGCGAACGGGCGTGACGCTGTGCCGCAGCCGCCGGGATGATCAGCAGCGAAGTAATCAGCAGCACGCCGACAATTTTCATCGCCACCGCAATCACCACCGCGATCAACAGCATCAGCGCCAAGCGCAAACCTGCCACCGGCAGGCCTTCGACCCGCGCCAGTTCTTCATGCACGGTGACCGCCAGCAGCGGACGCCACAGCGCGACCAGCAACACCAGCACCGCTGCGGTGCCGCCAAGAATCCAGGCCAGGTCGCTCGGACTGATCGCCAGCAGATCGCCGAACAGATAGGCCATCAGGTCGATCCGCACTTCATGCATGAAGCTTAGTACCACCAGGCCGAGAGAGAGCGTGCTCGGCGCAAGAATTCCCAACAGCGTGTCAGACGCCAGTGGCTGGCGTTGTTGCAGAGTCACCAGCAACACCGCCAGCAGCAGGCAGCCGACCGTCACCGCCACCGTCGGGCTGACATCCAGCAAAAAGCCCAGCGCCACGCCGAGCAATGCGGCGTGTGACAGGGTGTCGCCGAAATAGGCCATGCGCCGCCACACCACAAACGAGCCGAGTGGCCCAGCCACCAGCGCCAGCGCCAGACCTGCGAGCAGGGCATACAAAAGAAAATCAGCCATGCTTGCAGCCGTCTCCATGAACATGAGGTTGCCCGCCGAGCGGGCCCTTGACCACCGAACCATGCAGATCGTGGGCGTGGTCGTGATGGTGGTGATAGATCGCCAGGCTCGGCGCGTTCTTGCCGAACAGCTCGACGAATGCCGGATCGCCGCTGACCTGCTCGGGATGCCCGGAGCAACAGACGTGACGGTTGAGGCAGACCACCTGATCGGTGGTGCTCATCACCAGATGCAAATCGTGAGAGACCATCAGCACGCCGCAACCGTGGCGGTCGCGCAGACGCGTAATCAGGCTGTACAGCTCGGCCTGCCCGGCCACATCGACGCCCTGCACCGGCTCATCGAGCACCAGCAGCTCAGGCTCGCGCAGCAGCGCCCGAGCCAGCAGCACGCGCTGCATTTCACCGCCGGAGACGCTCTGCACGGGGCTGTCGATCACGTGTTCGGCGCCGACTTCCTTCAACGCGGCCAACGCCCGAGGGCGGTCGACGCCGGGCACCAGACGCAGAAAGCGCAGCACTGACAAGGGCAAGGTTGGATCGACATGCAATTTCTGCGGCATGTAGCCGACGCGCAGTTTCGGCTTGCGCCAGACGCTGCCGCTGTTCGGCTTCAACAGCCCGAGCACGGCGCGTACCAGCGTGGTCTTGCCGGCGCCGTTGGGGCCGATCAGCGTAACAATCTGCCCCGGCTCGACGCTCAGCTCAATGTTGTCCAGCACGGTCTGCCCGGCAAACGTGACGGCGACCTGCTCCAGACGGATCAGCGCGTTGCTCATCAGGCCCCCTGGCAACCGGCGCACAGGCCAACCACTTCGACCGTCTGCGCTTCGACGATGAAACCCACGTCTTTGGCGCTGCTGATGATCGCGTCGCTGATCACTTTTTGCTCAAGTTCGATAGCGGCGTGGCACTCGCGGCAGATCAGGAACTGGCCCTGATGCGCGTGCTCCGGGTGTACGCAGCCGACGAAAGCATTGAGCGAGGAGATGCGATGAACCAGGCCGTTTTCCAGCAGGAAATCCAGCGCGCGGTACACGGTGGGCGGCGCGGCGCGGCGGCCGTCCTGCTCGCTGAGCACGGCGAGGATGTCATAGGCGCCCAGTGGCTTGTGACTCTGCCAGACCAGTTCCAGCACACGGCGGCGCAGGGCAGTCAGACGCAAACCTTTCTGCGCGCACAAGGTATCGGCCTCGGACAGAGCGCTGTGCACGCAATGGGAGTGGTCGTGGGGACGGCTGGCAATCGGGGTAATAGGCATGAGCGGCGACGAGATTTGCTGGAGACGTTATTATGTTACCCGTTCTCGCTTCCTTGAGTGGTCATCGTGTCCCGACTTTTTTCTGTTTTTGTCGCTTTTGTTGCCAGTTTTCTACTGATCGGTTCGGCTCAGGCCGAGGTCAAAGTGCTCACCAGCATCAAGCCGTTGCAGTTGATTGCTGCTGCGGTGCAGGACGGCGTGGCGATTCCGGAGGTGCTGCTGCCGCCGGGCGCCTCGCCGCACAATTACGCCCTGCGCCCATCCGACGTACGGAAGGTGCAGTCGGTCGATCTGCTCTACTGGATCGGCCCGGACATGGAAGGTTTCCTGCCGCGCGTACTCGGCGGTCGCAGCCTGCCGAGCGTCGCGGTGCAGGATTTGCCGGGGCTCAAGCTGCGGCATTTCGGCGCGGACAACCATTCCCACTCCGAAGAGGCCGATGAACACGATCACGATCATCGCCCCGGCTCGCTGGATGCGCACTTGTGGCTGTCACCGGTCAACGCGCGGGTGATCGCCGACAAAATGGCCGCCGACCTCAGCGCCGCCGACCCGGCCAATGCCCAGCGTTATCAGAGCAATGCCAAAGCGTTCGATGAACGTCTGGATGCGCTGGACCAACGCTTGAAAAAGCGTCTGGCCAATGTTGAAGGCAAGCCGTACTTCGTCTTTCACGAGGCCTTTGATTATTTCGAGGACGCCTACGGCCTGAAGCACGCCGGGGTCTTCGCGGTGGCCGCCGAGGTGCAGCCGGGCGCCCAGCACGTCGCGGCGATGCGCAAGCGCTTGCAGGAAGTGGGCAAGACCTGTGTGTTCAGCGAGCCGCCGTTGCGTCCGCGTCTGGCGGAAACGCTGGTGGCCGGTTTGCCGGTGAAACTGGCCGAGCTGGATGCGTTGGGTGGTTATACGCCGGCGACGGCTCAGGGCTACGAGCAGGTGCTGGAAAAACTCGGCAATGACCTGGCCGGGTGCCTGGAATCGTTGTAACCCCAGCACCGGCGCTGCCCCGTTCGCGAGCAAGCCCGCTCCCACATTGGATTTGTGAACGACACAGACCTCATGTGGGAGCGGGCTTGCTCGCGAAGCTTTTAAAGGGCAAAAGGCAACGGGGTGCTGACCCTCTGCCGCTGCGCCAAGCGCTGCTCAAACTCCTGCGGATCGTGAATCAACACGTCCTGCCCGGCGAACTGCTCGGCGGCGATCAGGCGTGACAGCCAGAACCGCACACAAGCGACGCGCAGCATCGTCGGCCACAATTCGGCTTCCGCCGCCGTGAACGGGCGCAGCGCCGCGTAGGCACCGAGAAACGCTCGGGCACGCGGGCCATCGATTACGCCAGCCTCATCCGAACACCAGTCGTTCAACGCGATTGCCACGTCATACAGCATCGGCCCCGAGCAAGCGTTGTAGAAGTCGATCAGCCCGGTCAGATGGGTGCCTTCGAACATGGCGTTGTCGCGAAACAGATCGGCATGAATGTTCGCCCGAGGCAGCGCGAGGATCTTGTCCTTTTGTACCGTGATTTCATCCAGAGCCTTTTGCAACAAGGCTTGCGGCTCACCGCTCAAGTGGGAGACGAAGGCGCTGCCCTCCTCCAGCATCCAGTCCAGACCACGATCGGTCTTGCGCTTGATCATGCGCTCGCCCTGAGTCGCCAGATGCAGATGCGCCTGCAATTCGCCGACCTGTGCGCAATGCTGGGCGTTGGCGACCTTGATGTGCTTGCCTGACAGGCGCGGTTGCAGCAATGCCGGTTTGCCTTTGAGTTCACGCAAGGCGACGCCGTCCGTGGTGCGCAGGGCGTAGGGCACCGGCAGATCGGCTTCGTGCAGCACGTCGAGCAAGTCGATGAAGAACGGCATCTCCTGCACCGGGCCGCGCTCGACGAGGGTCAGGACAAATTCGCCCTGCTCCAGGCTGATGAAGAAATTGGTGTTTTCGCTGCCGGCGGCGATCCCCTGGAAATCAAGCAGGCGGCCGAGCCCATAAGGGGCGAGAAAAGTTTCCAGCTCGGGCCGAGCCAGGGGAGTGAACACAGACATGTCTTAACTGCCAGTACGGGCGCCGCAACGGCGGCGCCGGGTGAATTGAAAACCTACTTCCATTCGAAGATCTTCCATGACGGGATCAGCATATCCGGCTGATCCGAGCGGATGAAATTCGCATCCGTCCCGTCGGCGCGCACCAGAAAATACGGCGGCGCACCCTTGGGCGTGACCTTGATCGCATACAGGAACCCGTTCTGACGGTACTCCTGAATGGTCTTGTCGCCCTCCGTGCGGATGGTCACCTCGGGGTCACCGCCCGGTGCATCATCCGCCGCCATCGCGGTCAGTGGTGAGACAGCGATCAACCCGACCAGCAGCAAGCGATTTAACGTACGCATGATAACCTTGTCCCTTTGTCGTCAACGGTCCCGCTATTCTAGCCCCGGACCCGCCGAAAAGGTTGATCCTGCTCATGAGCCAAGCCCCCCTCGTCCTGGTGGACGGTTCGTCTTACCTGTACCGCGCCTTTCATGCACTGCCACCACTGACCACGTCGAAAGGCCTGCCGACCGGTGCGGTCAAAGGCGTGCTCAACATGCTCAAGAGTCTGCGCAAGCAGTACCCGGACAGCCCGTTCGCCGTGGTGTTCGACGCCAAGGGCGGGACATTTCGCGATGAGATGTACGCCGAATACAAAGCCAACCGCCCGAGCATGCCAGATGACATGCGCGTGCAGATCGAGCCGCTGCACCAGAGCGTTATCGCCCTGGGTTTCCCGCTGCTGTGCGTGGATGGCGTCGAGGCCGACGACGTGATCGGCACCCTCGCCCGCAGCAGCGCGGCGGCGGACCGTCCGGTGATCATCTCCACCGGTGACAAGGACATGGCGCAACTGGTCGACGGCCACATTACCTTGGTCAACACCATGTCCGGTAGTTCGATGGATGTGGAGGGCGTGAAGGAGAAATTCGGCGTCGCTCCGGAGCAGATCATCGATTATCTGGCGCTGATGGGCGATTCGTCCGACAACATTCCGGGCGTTCCCGGCATCGGCCCGAAAACCGCGTCCGGTCTGTTGGTCGGGGTCAATGGCGGCCTGACTGAGCTGTACTCCAACCTCGACATCGTCCCGACCCTGCCGATTCGCGGCGCCAAGACCCTGCCGGCCAAGCTCGAAGAGCACAAGGAAATGGCATTCCTCTCCTACCAATTGGCGACCATCAAGATCGACGTGCCGCTGGATATCGGCCTCGACGATCTGCAGATGGGTCCGGAAGACCCAGCCAAACTGTACGAGCTGTACACCCTGCTGGAATTCAAGAGCTGGCTCAATGATCTGGATCGCGATGCCAAGCGTCTGGAACTGAGCGCGGCAGCCGAGCCTGCGCCCGCGCAGGATCTATTCAGCGCCCCGCCAGCCGAGGCAGCCGCCGCGCCTGCTGAAGCCGCATACGAAACCATCCTCGATCAGGCCCGCTTCGACGTCTGGCTGGAAAAACTGCGCAACGCCAAACTGATCGCCTTCGACACTGAAACCACCGGTATCGACGCGCAGCAGGCGCAACTGGTCGGCCTGTCGTTCGCCGTGCAGGCCAACGAAGCCGCGTACATTCCGCTGACCCACTCCTACATCGGCGTGCCGGAGCAGCTGGATCGCGACACCGTCCTGCGCGCACTCAAGCCGATCCTGGAAGACCCGCACAAGCTCAAGGTCGGTCAGCACGCCAAATTCGACATGAACATCCTGGCCAACTGCGCCATCGGCGGCGATCAAAGTGGAGGCATCAGCGTGCGCGGCGTCGCCTTCGACACGATGCTTGAGTCCTACGTGCTCAACTCCACCGCGACCCGTCACGACATGGACAGCCTCGCGCAAAAGTATCTCGACCACACCACGGTGAGCTTCCAGGACATCGCCGGCAAAGGTGCCAAGCAATTGACCTTCGACCAGATTGCCCTGGAACAGGCCGGGCCGTACGCGGCCGAAGACGCCGACATCACCCTGCGCCTGCATCAGGCGCTGGTAGAAAAACTCAATGCCATTCCGAGTCTGGCCAGCGTGCTGACCGATATCGAGATGCCGCTGGTGCCGGTACTGGCTCGCATCGAGCGTCAGGGCGCCTTCGTCGACGCAGAACTGCTCGGCATCCAGAGCATTGAGCTGGGCAACAAAATGGTCGCGCTAGAGCGTGAAGCCTTCGAAATCGCCGGGGAAGAATTCAACCTCGGCTCGCCGAAGCAGCTGGGCGTGATTCTTTATGAAAAGCTCGGCCTGCCGGTGCTGAAGAAAACCGCCAAGGGCCAGCCGTCCACCGCCGAAGAAGTGCTGGCGAAACTCGCCGAAGACGATCACCGCTTGCCGAAGGTGCTGATGGAGCACCGCTCGATGAGCAAGCTGAAAAGCACCTACACCGATCGCCTGCCGGAGCAGATCAACCCGCGCACCGGGCGCATTCACACCTCGTATCATCAGGCCGTGGCCTCCACCGGGCGGCTGTCCTCCAGTGATCCGAACCTGCAGAACATCCCGGTGCGCACCGCTGAAGGCCGGCGCATTCGCCAGGCATTCGTCGCGCCGAAGGGCTACAAACTGCTGGCGGCGGACTACTCGCAAATCGAATTGCGGATCATGGCGCACCTGTCCCGCGACGAAGGCTTGATGAACGCTTTCCGCAACAACCTCGACGTGCACACCGCAACCGCTGCCGAAGTGTTCAAGGTCGAGCTGGATCAAGTGACCTCGGACCAGCGCCGCAGCGCCAAGGCGATCAACTTCGGCCTGATCTACGGCATGGGCGCGCAGAAGCTTGGCAAGGACATTGGCGTCGACACCAAGACCGCCAAGGCCTACATCGATACTTACTTCGCCCGTTATCCAGGCGTCCGTGAATACATGGAACGCACCCGCGCGCAGGCGGCCGATCAGGGATACGTCGAAACTTTCTTCGGTCGTCGCCTGTACTTGCCGGAGATCAACTCGAACAAGCCACAGGAACGCGCCGCCGCAGAACGCACGGCGATCAACGCGCCGATGCAGGGCACGGCTGCGGACATCATCAAGAAAGCCATGGTCGCTGTGGACGACTGGCTGGCGACGTCAGGGCTGGATGCGCGGGTCATCCTGCAGGTACACGATGAACTGGTGCTGGAGGTTCGCGAGGATCTGGTTGAGCAGGTCAGCGCCGAGATTCGCCTGCACATGAGCGAAGCGGCGAAGCTCGATGTGCCGCTGCTGGTGGAAGTGGGTGTCGGCAACAATTGGGATGAGGCGCACTAAGACTTCAGCGTTGCCGCGACTTGCTGTCGCGGCAAGCCGCGCAGAACGGGCTTAGACCGATAAATGCCTGAAGCTATTCCAAAGCTTTTTGAAAAAAATCTGAACTAATCTGCCGATCCAACACTCAGAGGTACTGAATGGCTGGTGAAGCCCTTCGATGCTCCTATGTTGTGTTAAGTGTTGGCAGATATCTGAACCCCGCCCTAGCGGTTCGGAACTTAAACCCCGGAACTTCTCCCTCCCCAATGAAGTCCGGGGCTTTTTTTGCTAAAAAATCAGCTGTAGCGCGGCCATGCTGCGTTGAAAGCAGGTCTAAAAATGCTCATTTAGGTCCCCTAAAGTCGAGCGCGACCCCGGCCGTTTTAGCCCTACTTTCGCCTTGCCTGGCCACACTACAACCAATTTTTCCCTATTCCGAATTACTCGGCTGCCGCCTCGGCGCCTTTGTCTGCCAGTTCCATCCAGTCGGCCAGTACAGTGTAGGCCTCTTCCAGGCCCATGCGTTTTGGTGCGGAGAACAACTGGATGGTGATCGAGTCGCCCCAGCCTTTGCGGATTTCCGACTGTACTTTCAGCAGAGTATTTTTTGCCGCGCCGTAGGTGAGCTTGTCGGCTTTGGTCAGCAGGATGTGCATCGGCATGCCAGCCGCGACGGCCCAGTCGAGCATCAGCAGGTCGAAGTCGGTCATTGGATGGCGGATGTCCATCATCAGAATCAGACCTTTCAAACTCTCCCGGCCACCGAGGTAAGCCTCGAGGTGGCGCTGCCAGTGTTGCTTGAGCGGGATCGGTACTTTTGCATAACCGTAGCCCGGCAGGTCGACCAGACGGCGATCATCGTCTAGCTTGAAGAAATTCAATAGCTGTGTGCGACCCGGAGTTTTCGAGGTGCGCGCCAGGCTGGCATGAGTCAGGGTGTTCAGCGCGCTGGATTTGCCGGCGTTGGAACGACCGGCAAACGCCACTTCGAAGCCTTCATCGTCAGGGCATTGATCGACTTTGGCGGCACTGAGCATGAACGTGGACTGTTGGCACAGGCCGAGGATGGGATTCTTGAGTTGCATGGGATTTCCGATGTGGGCGGCGCCGGGATTGGGCGCGGAACGCGGTGTCGCTTCCGTTT
>NZ_JBITTW010000019.1:0-97177 GCF_044542195.1 Pseudomonas sp. NPDC079367 | reverse complement strand
ACCCTACGCGGGAGTCTCGAGAAGGCGCTGCACAATTACTTCGCCCACCTTGAGCGCGCGACCGGCACCGATGTGAACAACCTGGTGCTGACCGAAGTCGAGGCGCCCCTGCTCGAAAGCGTGATGAATTACGTCAAGGGCAACCAGACCAAGGCCAGTGAGCTGCTGGGACTGAACCGCGGCACGCTGCGCAAGAAACTCAAGCAGTACGATCTGCTGTAAGCATTCAATCAATCCAGAAAGGCGCCCGCGTAAAAAACGGTCGCCTTTTTTGCTGACTTCCTTTGCTTTTGATGGAAATTGAGATGACCGACCAGACTACCCGCCTGCCGATCCGCCGCGCCTTGATCAGCGTTTCCGACAAGACCGGGATCCTCGAATTCGCCAAAGAGCTTGAAGCTCTGGGCGTCGAGATCCTCTCCACCGGCGGAACGTTCAAGCTGCTGCGTGACAACGGCGTTGCCGCAGTGGAAGTCGCGGATTACACCGGTTTCGCCGAGATGATGGACGGTCGGGTAAAAACCCTGCACCCGAAAATCCACGGTGGCATCCTCGGTCGTCGCGGTATCGACGACGCGATCATGAACGAGCACGGCATCAAGCCGATCGATCTGGTGGCAGTCAACCTCTACCCGTTCGAAGCGACCATCAACAAGCCAGGCTGCGACCTGCCGACCGCTATCGAGAACATCGACATCGGTGGGCCGACCATGGTCCGTTCGGCAGCGAAAAACCATAAAGACGTAGCGATCGTGGTAAATGCCAGCGATTACGCCAACGTCCTGGAAAACCTCAAGGCCGGCGGCCTGACCTACGCTCAGCGTTTTGACCTGATGCTCAAAGCCTTCGAACACACCGCGGCCTACGACGGCATGATCGCCAACTACATGGGCACCGTTAACCAGGCCGCTGAGACCCTCTCGACTTCCGGCCGCAGCGAATTCCCGCGCACCTTCAACAGCCAGTTCATCAAGGCCCAGGAAATGCGCTACGGCGAGAACCCGCACCAGAGCGCGGCTTTTTACATTGAAGCCAAGCCTGCCGAAGTCGGCATCGCCACCGCGACCCAGCTGCAAGGCAAAGAACTGTCGTACAACAACGTTGCCGACACCGATGCTGCGCTGGAATGCGTGAAAAGCTTCGTCAAGCCAGCCTGTGTGATCGTCAAGCATGCCAACCCGTGCGGCGTCGCCGTCAGCCCGGACGCTGAAGGCGGTATCCGTCAGGCCTACGAACTGGCCTACGCCACCGACACTGAATCGGCGTTCGGCGGCATCATTGCCTTCAACCGCGAGCTGGATGCCGAGACCGCCAAGGCGATCGTCGAGCGTCAGTTCGTTGAAGTGATCATCGCCCCATCGGTCAGCGAAGAAGCCCGCGCCATCGTCGCGGCCAAAGCCAACGTACGCCTGCTGGCCTGCGGCGAGTGGTCGGCTGACCGCGCTGCTGCCTGGGATTACAAGCGCGTGAACGGCGGTTTGCTGGTGCAGAGCCGCGATATCGGCATGATCAGCGCCGATGACCTGAAGGTGGTGACCAAACGCGCACCGACCGAACAGGAAATCCACGACCTGATCTTCGCCTGGAAAGTCGCCAAATACGTCAAATCCAACGCCATCGTCTACGCCAAGAACCGTCAGACCATCGGTGTCGGCGCCGGCCAGATGAGCCGCGTCAACTCGGCACGCATCGCCGCGATCAAGGCTGAGCACGCGGGCTTGCAGGTGGCCGGTTCGGTCATGGCCTCCGATGCATTCTTCCCGTTCCGCGACGGCCTGGACAATGCGGCCAAGGTTGGCATCACTGCGGTGATCCAGCCGGGCGGTTCGATGCGTGATGCTGAAGTGATTGCTGCTGCCGATGAGGCCGGTATCGCGATGGTGTTCACAGGAATGCGCCACTTCCGTCACTGATCCCGCGCCCCCGGATGCAGGCTCTGTGTAGGAGCTGACGAGTGAAACGAGGCTGCGATCTTTTGATCTTGTGTTTAAAAGGCAAGATCAAAAGATCGCAGCCTTCGGCAGCTCCTACAGGGTCCGAGCACAGAGGTTTGTTAGCGTCCCACAGAATTTTGAGGTTTTTGAAATGAATGTTTTGATCATTGGCAGCGGTGGCCGTGAACACGCCCTGGCCTGGAAAGTGGCTCAGGATCCGCGTGTGCAGAAGGTTTTCGTCGCACCGGGCAACGCTGGCACCGCCATTGAAGCCAAGTGCGAGAACGTCGCCATCGACGTACTGGCCCTTGAGCAACTGGCCGACTTCGCCGAGAAAAACGTTTCCCTGACCATCGTCGGCCCGGAAGTGCCACTGGTTGCGGGCGTGGTCGATCTGTTCCGGGCCCGTGGCCTGGACTGCTTCGGCCCGACCGCCGGTGCTGCGCAGCTCGAAGGCTCAAAAGCGTTCACCAAGGATTTCCTCGCCCGCCACAAGATTCCGACCGCCGACTACCAGAACTTCACCGAGATCGAGCCGGCTCTGGCTTATCTGCGTGAAAAAGGCGCGCCGATCGTGATCAAGGCCGATGGCCTGGCTGCCGGTAAAGGTGTGATCGTCGCCATGACCCTGGCCGAAGCCGAAGACGCCGTGCGCGACATGCTCGCCGGCAATTCGTTTGGCGACGCCGGTTCGCGCGTGGTTATCGAGGAATTCCTCGATGGTGAAGAAGCTTCGTTCATCGTCATGGTCGACGGCAAGAACGTCCTGCCGATGGCCACCAGCCAGGACCACAAACGCGTCGGCGACGGCGACAGCGGCCCGAACACCGGCGGCATGGGGGCTTACTCTCCTGCCCCGGTGGTCACCGCCGACGTGCACCAGCGCGTGATGGATCAGGTGATCTGGCCGACCGTGCGTGGCATGGCCGATGAAGGCAACGTCTACACCGGGTTCCTCTATGCCGGTCTGATGATCGACAAGGCCGGTAACCCGAAGGTCATCGAGTTCAACTGCCGCTTCGGCGACCCGGAAACCCAACCGGTGATGCTGCGTCTGCAATCGAGCCTGGTGTTGCTGGTCGAAGCCGCACTGGCGCAAGCGCTGGACAAGGTTGAAGCGCAGTGGGACTCGCGTCCGAGCGTTGGCATCGTTCTGGCCGCTGGCGGCTACCCGGGCGACTACGCTAAAGGCGCAGCGATCAATGGCCTGGACGCAGCAGCAGGTCTGGAAGGCAAAGTCTTCCACGCCGGCACCGCATTGAAGGACGGTCAGGTGGTCACTGCCGGTGGTCGCGTGCTTTGCGCCACAGCCATGGGCGCCACCGTCGGTGAAGCCCAGCAGCAAGCCTACAAACTTGCCGCTGCCATCGACTGGGATGGCTGCTTCTACCGCAAGGACATTGGCTACCGCGCCATTGCCCGTGAGCGCGGCGAAACCCAGGAATAAGCGATCCATCAAGCCCGGCGCGGATGCCATCCTCGCCGGGCTGTTCGGTCGCCGCGCATCGTTATATTCTGGCATCAACCTACGAAGGGATTTCGCCGTGCGCTGGCTCAGGATTGCCATAAGCTTCACCGTCACGCTGATGACCTTGCTCTGCATGCTCCCGGCCCAGGCCGCGCAAGGCAGTGGCTGGTCGGTATTGCTTGACGATCAGGGCATCCTGCAACTGAGCGACATCCGCTCCCCTCGCTACACCAATCAATTCAGCCCCACCGAGCTTGACCGCCTGACGGCAGCCGAACCCGAGGGTGCCCTGTGGCTGCGCTTCAAACTGGCGCCGGGCAAGCACGAACAAGTGCTGCGCATCTTTGCCCCCGATCTGTCACAGCTCAATCTTTACGTGCTCGACGGCGACCGGCTGATCGAGCAACGCAACACCGGCAACGACCGGCCCCAGGCAGAACATCCCTTGCCGAGCAGCGATTTCATGCTGCCCCTGCCCCAGGCCGACAAGCCGCTGGACATCTACGTGCGCATGGTCTCCGACCATCAGCTGCGCCCGCACATCACCCTGCAAGCAGCCGTGGAAGGCGCAGCCGATCAGAAGCAGACGCTGATCTTCGGCCTGCTGTTCGGCTGTCTCGCCATGCTCCTGCTGCACAATCTGGTGCGCTACGCCTACTCGCGCTCGCGCAGCAGCCTTTGGCTGGCGATCTGTGAGGGCCTGCTCGGGCTGAGCCTGTTCCTGTTGCTCAACCTCGCCGGTCCCTGGCTGCCGAACTGGCATGCGGTGCAGACGCCGGGCGCCTATCTGGCGTTGCTGATGACCGCCCCCGCCGGACTGATGTACGCCCTGCGCTTTTTCGCGCCACTCGGCCAGCACCCACTGAACAAACTGCTGTGGGGCGACATCATATTGATCGTCACGTGCAGCCTCCTGCTGCTGTTCGTCAACACTTTGCCGCTGAACATCATCACTTATGCACTGGTGGCGCTGGCCGGCCTGAGCATGTTGCTGGTGGGCTTCTATCACTGGCAGAAGGGCTATCGCCCGGCGCGGCTGTTCGTCGCCGCCATGGTGATATTCAACATCGGCACGCTGGTCATCCTGCCGGCGCTGCTGGGTCTTACACTGGTCACACCGCAAGGCCTGATCATCACACTGATGGTCTTCATCTGCATCAGCGGCCTGCTGATGAGCATCGCCCTGGGCGAGCGACAGCGAAGCATCACCGAAAGCCGCTTCAGCATCAGCCGCGACCTGGCGGCAAGCAATGCCGAGATCAACGCCAAAGCCGAATTCCTCGCCAAGATCAGCCACGAAATCCGCACCCCCATGAACGGCGTACTGGGCATGACCGAGCTGCTGCTGGGCACGCCGCTGTCGGTCAAGCAGCGTGATTACGTGCAGACCATCCACAGCGCCGGCAACGAACTGCTGACGCTGATCAACGAGATCCTCGATATCTCCAAGCTCGAATCCGGGCAGATCGAACTCGATGACGTGCAGTTCGACCTCAACGCGCTGATCGACGATTGCCTGAGCATCTACCGGGCCAAGGCCGAGCAACAGAACGTCGAGCTGATCAGTTTCATCCAGCCACAAGTGCCACGGGTGATCAGCGGCGATCCGACGCGCCTGCGCCAGACCTTGCTGAGTCTGTTGGAAAACGCCCTGAAGAAAACCGAGGAAGGCGAAGTGTTGATTGTCGTCGCCCTCGACGAGCGCAGCAGCAAACCGCGCCTGCGCATCGCCGTGCAGGACAGCGGCGTGCCGATGGAGGCGGAAGAACGCGAGGCGCTGATGCACGCGGAATTGCACAGCAAGCACTTCCTCTCGGCCAATCGCCTCGGCGGTAATCTCGGTCTGGTGATTGCGCGGCAACTGATCCGTCTGATGCAGGGCGAATTCGGCATCAAGAGCGGCGCCACTCAGGGCAGCACCTTGTGGCTGACCCTGCCGCTGGACCCGGACCGCCTCGAGCATCCGACGTCCGACCTCGACAGCCCGCTGCAAGGCGCGCGGGTGCTGGTGGTCGATGACAATGACACGTGTCGCAAAGTGCTGGTGCAGCAGTGCAGCGCCTGGGGCCTGAATGTCAGCGCCGTGCCGTCGGGCAAGGAAGCGCTGGCGCTGCTGCGCACCAAGGCGCACCTGCGCGATTACTTCGACGTGGTGCTGCTCGACCAGAACATGCCCGGCATGACCGGCATGCAACTGGCAGCCAAGATCAAGGAAGACCCGAGCCTCAATCACGACATTCTGCTGATCATGCTCACCGGCATCAGCAACGCGCCAAGCAAGATCATTGCGCGTAACTCGGGGATCAAACGGATCCTGGCCAAACCCGTTGCCGGTTATACGCTCAAGACTACCCTCGCCGACGAACTCAATCAGCGCAACAAGGGCCAGGTGGTGTACCAGCCGCAAGTGCTCACGGCGGCTACGGCAGCCAAAGTGCCGAGCGACTTCCGCATCCTCGTCGCCGAAGACAACACAATCTCGACCAAAGTCATCCGCGGCATGCTCGGCAAGCTCAACTTGCAGCCGGACACCGCGAGCAACGGCGAAGAAGCGCTGCAAGCGATGAAAGCCCAGCGTTACGACCTGGTGCTGATGGACTGCGAAATGCCGATCCTCGATGGCTTCTCCGCGACGCAACAACTACGCGCCTGGGAAGTCAGCAACCAGCGCATCCGTACGCCGATCGTGGCGCTCACCGCCCACATCCTTACCGAACACAAGGAACGCGCCCGCCAGGCGGGGATGGATGGGCACATGTCCAAACCGGTCGAGCTGTCGCAGTTGCGCGAGTTGATCGAGCACTGGGTCGCGCAGCGCGATCAGCAGAACCGGGCGACGACCCAGCCGTCGTAAACCGACAGAGGCGGCAGTGCCTGATAGACTCCCCCCGACTCCATCGCCAGTGAGCTTGCATCATGCTCCATGTGTTATTCAGCGTTTACCTGAAGATGCTGGTGCTCTACAGCCCGTTCTTCGTGTTGTCCTGCTTTATCAGCCTGACCCGTGGCTATTCGCGCAAGGAGCGGCAACGCCTGGCGTGGAAGGTCGCTCTCGCGACGCTGATTTCCAGCGTTTTGCTCTATTTGTTCGGGCGGGTGATTTTCGATGTGTTCGGCATCACCGTGGACGCGTTCCGCATCGGCGCCGGCAGTGTGCTGTTCATCTCGGCGCTGGGCATGGCCCAGGGTAAACCGGCAGTGCAGGCCGACAATGTGCAGCAGGACGTGACCATCGTCCCGCTGACCATCCCGCTGACAGTCGGCCCCGGCACCATCGGTGCCTTGCTGGTCATGGGCGTCAGCCAACCGCACTGGGACGACAAGCTCACCGCGATCATGAGTATCGCACTGGCCAGTTTCACCGTCGGCGTGGTGCTTTATCTATCGAACCGCATCGAGCGGATTCTCGGCGATCAGGGCTTGCAGATCGTCAGCCGCTTGATGGGGCTGTTTGTTTGCGCGCTGGCGGCGCAGATCATCTTTACCGGCGTGAAAGGTTATCTGGTGTCTTGAGCGCTTGCAGCCGTCCGCACAAGACTCAATAAAACGCCGCGAACGGCAACGTTCGCGGCGTTTTCGTGCAGGCTCAACCCGTCAAGGCAATTGTTCAGCCACGGCCGCCAGCGTGGCGATGGCGTCGCTGTCCTGTGCAACATCAAACCCCAGCAACCATTGCTCCAGCGCCAACACATACTGGCGACCCGACACGCTGATCGCCAGCTCGCAGGCGCTCTGCTCCCGGACGTTGCGCACGATCAGACTGCGACCGCTGTCCGGATCGGCGAGCACCAGCTCGTCATCGACCCGCGACATCAACCAATGCCCACACTCCCCCACATCGAGCACGAGCAAGCCTGGCTCCGCGGTTTCGCTGACTGTCGGACGCCGCACATCGACGACAATGCAATCCAGACGCTGCCAGCTAGCGGCCGAAATCCGATAGCCCTCCGTGTGCGAACCAAAGCTGAGGATCAACGTGTCCACGCCGTCGACTATCAACGGCAGGATCTCGGTGAGGTCATCGCTCACCTGCAGCGTCATGACCTGCGCATCGCGCTGGGCATGGCTGCCCGGCAACCAGACGCCATCAGTCGTTCCGGCACTGAAGAGCAATACGTCAATGGGGTCGAGCAGTAGCGGATTGTCTGCGTCACGCGTTCCGAGGAACGTCGCCCACCGGCCATCGTCCCGCGCAGACACATCGAACAGCCGATTCAGCGCCGGCACGTAATATTGGTAACGCTTGCCGGTATTTTCGACGGGCAGGAAGGCAGCATGGGCTTGTCCGTCCAGCAGTTGCTTCAAACGCTCGCACAATTGTGCGGGCGTTTCGCCGAGGCGCCAGGACCAGCGATTTTCCGTGCCGACGATCCGCGCCGGCTGTTGATCCTGCAGTAGCAGCGTCACGCCTTCGCGGGTGCGCCCGAGCAGGCCGTCGCCCTGCGGCAGAACTTCGCCGAATGTCCACGATGACCAGACCGGCTCGGCCTGTGGCAAAGCCTGGCGATGCTGTACGACGTCGCTGTTGCCGAACGCTGCGCGAACCTCGTCGAAGGGCACCAGCGCTTGCCGCCAGATTGTTCCGACGTCGGTATTCAGCAGCCAGACGGCTTGCCGGTCCGGCGTCAGGCCCAGGAATGCCAGCTCGCGGTTGCCAGGCGTTTGCGCCAGTACCAGCTTTTCGTCCACGCACCACGCGGCCAGAAAGGGCTGGCCTGCCTGGGCGCGCAAGCCGATGATCGCAAACGCTGCGCTGTTATATTGCCTGGCCAGCGCAGGCAGTGCGGCCAGCCAGTCGGGGTGGTGTTGCAGCCAGCGCTGGCTGAGCCCGACGAACTGCAGCACCTCTCTGTCTAACTCCGACAACCCGTTATCCTCACGGACACCCAAGTCGATCTCGAACAGTCGACCATCGCTCAACGTGGCGAGATAGCTGTCACCGATGCGTCTGACGTCAACCACATCGCGCGCCAGCGCTTGCTGCATGAAAACATTGTCACGCAGTTCGATGCCATGGCTGAGCATCTGGCTTTGCTTGCTGTAGAACAACAGCGCTATGGCCGGATCAGCGGATCGTGGCATGAGCAACACTCGGTCCACGTCACTGTGCGGGTCGGCGCGCAAATAGCGGCCGTTTTCCGTCCCTATCCAGGCTCGCTCGAGCAGTTGATCGAAAGAGTAAGCCTGGGCATGAATATACGGTGCGTAGCGCCAGGTGCTGATGGTCGGGGTCATGCCGGGGGTTTCGTCGGCATAGGCGCGAAGCGGTTTCTGGCGATGACGGAAAAACGCGATCCGGCTGCCCTCTTCAGGCTTGAGGGGCGAATTTTCCAACCCGCGCGACCTTAGCGTGATGTCGGTCAGTGTCACGTCCTTGTCAGCCAGATGAAATTCCAGCGTGGTTTGCACGTTGAGGTTTTTTCGCTCAACCAACTGCTGCCAGACGCGCAGAGTGCCGTCTGCGAGTTGCGCAAAAGCGCTGATTTTCGTGCCGGGTTCCAGGCTCAGCAAACGATAGCGCTGCACGACCAGCCCGCTGAGCACATTGACGCGCCAGACAGTGGCGTGATCGGGATGATAAAACCACGCTTCATCTGCAGTGGCGGCGCCCAGCAGCAAGCCGTCGTTGACCTCGCCCGGCAGGTTGCGCGCGTATAACAGGCGTCTGCGCGGGCCATCATAAAAAGCCGTGGTCCTCAGCGGGCGGCTGGCCGGACTGAACGGCACGTTGAATCGCTCAAGCCTCAGATAGCCGACGGCGAGACGCTGCTCCTCACCGAGTTTGCGCAGTCGCGCAAGAACATCGCGCGAATGGTGGGTATCGCCAAGCGTGACGGATACCAGACGCAATGCGTTGTGCTGCCAGTCCAGCTCGTACAGTTCACCTCCGGCCAGTTCGATCAGCCCCTCGAAAGCCGACAGCACGATGCCGTCAATCGTCAATTGGCGCCCCGCCAGATGTATCCGTGGGCCGTCGTCATCCGCAATCACTGCATCAGCAAAGCTGACCTGCTCGAGATTGACCCAGGGCGCATGCACCAGCCATTTGCCAAAGCCGTTGAATGTCACCTCGCGCAAACCGGGTGTCAGGCGCAACTGACAGTGTCCGGGGGTGGCGGTGATTTCATAGGACAGTTTTTGCTGCCATTCCACCGGTAACCTCGGCACCGCCAGCTGACGAACCTGCTCATTGAGTTGTACGCGGATCGTGGTCGGTTTATAGACCGGGTGCAGCTTGTAGAGAATATGTTTGAGCGACGGCGTGCTGTGCAGATAAAAACGCCGGTTGCCTTGCTCGTCATATTCGAGCTTGTCCGCCAGGCTGTTGCGCAATTGCGGATAACGGGTATGGATGCGCTTATCCAGTTGCGTCGCCAGCGTATCGCCCAGGGCGGTGAAGGGATGAAACGCTGCGTACCAGTGCGGGTCGGCATGTTCACTGGAACTACGCGGTTCAACCCGCTCGCCCGCCAACGGCTCATAGACATAGCCGGCGCCCCCCAGTTGATATTCGTAACCGTAATAGCAAAGCGGTGTGCAGGGCAGCACCACGGTATGCAGCGCAGCATTGTCGCGGATATCCAGCGTTGCGCTCTCGCCCAGACCGAAGGCCTGGCGAATGTTCAGCGAGCGCTGAATCTGCTTCGGGTCATCGTTGTACTGCGGCAGCTCCAGCGGGCCGCCGCCCCACGGGTAAAACCGCTGGCTGTCGAAAATAACCTGCCGGTCTTGCAGATCAAGCTGTGTAATGACGGCTTCGGGTGGAAACTGCAGCGTCCCGTCGGCAAAGGTAAAAGCGCCTGGACGGTAAGCGTTGTGAATGGCCCGCAAATGATTGCCGACCGCCGTAGCCTTGTCGGCGATCTGCCCCAGATTACTGGCAATGGCGGTGGCACCGATGCCGATACCGAGCAACGGCACGGACAGAATGGCCGCCGCCGCGCCGACCGTTCCACCGACGGCCAGCGCGGCGATGTCCAGCCCCAACGCCGCCACATTGAACGCCAGCGATGTGGAAAAACGTGAGCGCTGCTCGTGGTTCTGCGCCAGTGAAAGGTTATAGATGTCGAAGCCGATGTTGACCAGCGAGAACGCAAAGCCGACACCGACGGCTGCCGGCCCGAGCGCGCGACCAGCCAGCGACGGCTGACGCAACAGCAACGCTTGCTCACTGGCGGCCACCTGCCGCACCAGGTTGATCACCTGAGCGGTATCGCTGACCACGCCGAAACCCAGTTGGGCATAACTGACGTCGACCTGCACTTGCAGAGCGATCGACAGAGCCGGCAACTGATCCCCCGCCTGGTAATCGCGCTGACGCATCTCAGTGACCAGAGTCTGGATCGCAAAAGCAAAACTCAAGCGACTGCCGCCGTCAGACTCGGCCGAGACTGCGGGTTTTGCCGCTTTGACCAACTGCTGCACATGCTCTTTGAGCTTGTTGAATCGCGGGTCGATTGTGCTGACCGTTCGCGCCTCACGCGGGTTTTGCGCATCGACCAGAGTCAGCGAAAAAGCGCCGTCCGCCTGCGGCTTGAGGGTGTCGAGCAACGGCAGATATTCGCGCCCGAGCGAGTGTTCACTGCGCAATTGCTGCGTGGCCTCGCCAAATGCCTGCGCCCAGTACCGAGCATCCACTTGCGCCAGGCTTGTGCCCATGCGCGCGTTTTCGCTGAGCGAGCGCTGGCGCGCCAGCGCTTGTCTGGCCCAGACCGAGGCACGGCGCGAATCGCTCGAAGGCGAGTGTAAAAAGCTGTCCACGCGCAACCCCGCCGACAGTTTGCGCGCGGCGATCACATCAGTGTTCAGTTCGATGACGTTAAATTGCGCACCCGCCATATCGCCCAGACCGTAAAGCCTGGCCAGTGCGCTATCGCCTGCGCTTAGATAACGCTCTACGCCGAGCTTGACCAGGGCGGCTTCGGCGAACCCATAGATGGCAAAGTTCGGATCGTAGAAACGGTAGACGAACCGGCCGTCCACCTGCACCTTGGCCATCAGCAACGCGTGATCGCCGGTGTCGAGCAACAGGACGGTAGAGGCCGTTTTCATCTCCAGCGTCTGCATCAGCGTGTCCAGACTCTGCAAACCCAGAGGCTTGCCGATGGAGCTGGTCGGCACAGCCCGCAATTCGTCCAGCGCACTGAGCAACGCCCGTGAGCTGGTGTGTTCAGGATTGATGTTGGCCGTAGCGACATGCCCGACCAGCGTGCGCTCGGCCGACTCGCCGGCGACCACCGCAGCGCCCATCAACAGCGCCAGCGGATAGCACCGTCGCCCTGGGTCGCTGTTCGTCTGCATCAGCAAATCCTGCGAGAGCTGCCGGGCCGACGTCGCGCCCGCGCTGATGAACATCTCCCGCACCTGCGCACTGCGCTGAATGATCCGGGTGCGGTATTCGCGCTGCGCGGTGCGCTTGATCAGCCCGATGCGTTCCCTCCACTGTCGCACCGTCAGCGCTTCGAAGAGCGCCTGGACCTTGAGTTCACGCGCCGTCAGCACAGGATGCGCCTCACCCCGCGCCAGCGCCGTCTCGGATTCGGGGCGCTGGTGAATGGCTTTTTCGACAGCGTCAAACCGCGCGAAAGTGCCGTCGCCATCGGTTGCCACGGCAAGCTCAAGTACGCTTTGCCAGGCACCCGCAAAGCCCACATCGTCGAGACTGCCTGCACCGAAAATCCCACCGAGCATGACCCGCTGCAGCGGACTGAGTTGCTGCAACGGCAGCGCGTCATGAGCAATACGAGTGAACAGTTCGTTGAGGTTGTCGGACGTCTCGGCGCCATGGGAAACGGGCAGGTCGCTCAGCGGTTGCGCAGCAATCAACTGCCGCGTGTCGAAGCCGATGGCAACAGCATCGGTGAAGGTGATTTCACCGCTGAGTTTTTCGCGCATGGCCCGGACAAAGGGCTCGCCCAGGTCATCTATCCATCGCTGCAGGACCGAAGTCAGTAAAACCGGTTTACCGCCCAACACCGGCCAGCCCTGCTTGAATGTCAGCGTCTGTTGCGGTTTGAGCAGATCCGCCAGCTGACCGGTATAACGCGACTTGAGTTTGCCGCTGCGCCATTTTTCCTGCTCATTGGCCAGCCACTGCGCCTCATCGTCATTGACGGTCCAGCCGGAAATCATTTCCTCCTCAGTCTGGACGTTATAACCCTCGGCCAGTTTCAAGTGTTGCTGAACCTTGAACACGTCCTGCGCGAACAGGTGTGTCTCGACGTAATTTCTCACTCCGGTCACCGCCGCGCCGGGTCCGGTCAGCGCAATGGTGCCGCGCGCTCCGACGCGAATGCCATCACGGTAATAATTCAAAATGGCCTCGCTCAAACTGCCAATAAAATCCTGCTGTGTTCGCGTCAGTTGCCCCCCTTCGATTTTCTCGTTCATCACGTTTTCGATGACATCGAGTAATCGCTCGGTCTGTGACCAATCCACCGACGAGGCCATTACTGAGTGTTCAATGGCTTGAAGGCAGTCGTAGTTGAACCGGATCAACTGCATGACCGCGAGCGTCATTTCACTGTGAGGCTGGGCCAGCATGTAAGCGTTCATTTCCCGGTCCAGTTGCGTACCCATGCGCAGACCATGGGCCGGGCTGCGGTCTTCACGCGGTGCGACGAATATCTGCTTCACTCCGGGCTTGCTGCGGGCAAACGCAAGCAGCGCATCCAGATCGGCAGCGGGCAGGGTATCGGTGCGATCGGCGTAGCGCAGGCGATCGCGACCTGGCAGCAATGTTTCATCATGATTAAGCAAGAGTTGCAACAGGCCCAAGCGTTGCGCGTCATCAAAATTGCTTATATCGACGCCACCGGGTTTTTCGGCCAACGGTGGCAAGTAATCCATGTCGCTGTAACGCCCGCCCTCCAAGTATTGCGCCTGCAAGCGCACAACATCACTGGCGGCGGCGAAGTTGCCACGCATCGCCACTTCCCGCTGATAGACATCGGCCAGAAAATGCCCGTGAAACTCTCGGCGAACATCGCGCAACTGCAAGTCGCTGCCAGCCATTTGTCGATGGGTCTGCAAACAATGCTGTCGAAAGTTTTCCAGTGTCGCCCGGTCTTTACCGTAAGCGCGCACCATCAATTCAATCCGGGCCTGATCGGCCTTGCCTTGCCATTGTGGTTGCTGCAGAAATTCGAACATCTCGCGCTTGAAGACTCGCGCACGATCTTCGATCATCTTTGCCAGCGCACCGGGACTGCTAATGGAGTCGCCGCCAGCCTCCATCGCATCCACTCGCGCGCTGTCAGTGATGACCCGATTCATTTCGAAAGCCAGCAAGGCATCGCTGTCATACCAGAGATTGAACTGGTAGCCCTCGGCGGCCAGGACCTGGCGCCAGACATTCATGTAATCACGCTGGATAGCGCCGACCTGGCTGCCGCCCACCCAGACAAAGTGCATTATTGCTGGCACTGGCGCAGTTACGTCACTGAACATGCTCACCGTTGCCGCCAGGCG
The DNA here is from genome assembly GCF_044542195.1 of Pseudomonas sp. NPDC079367. Classification (NCBI taxonomy): domain Bacteria; kingdom Pseudomonadati; phylum Pseudomonadota; class Gammaproteobacteria; order Pseudomonadales; family Pseudomonadaceae; genus Pseudomonas; species Pseudomonas sp. NPDC079367. The sequence goes on along the minus strand of NZ_JBITTW010000019.1, from coordinate 83,305 downwards.
TGCCGCGTAATCGCGCAGCCTGGTTTCGATTCGATCGATAGCTGCCGGCATGGGTGCAGTCTTGCGATTGGCCAAGCGCTCGAAGTTGTCCAGGAAAAGCGTTACGACTCGCAGCTTTTCAGTCAAGTTCGATGCCGTGCCTGCACTCTCGTAAAGCGCGATCAACTCGGAATATTCGCCGGTCGTGGAAAACTCTTTCAAGGCGCGTTTCAGCGCTGAATAATCCTGCTCAGAAATAAAACCTGATTCGCCGACATACTGCTCCATGACACCCATAAAAACTTCATCCCTGATTCATCAAAGTAAACCTGGACGAAGTTATGCCGCCGATGCAGCGACTTCAAAAAACACAAAACTCAAATAATTTCCCGGGAAACATTACATAACATTCACATCGCTCATGCGCACGATCCGGCAACATATAAGTTGCTGACAAATGATCCGTGAAACAGCCAAAGCGGCGTTCCTGACGCAAGCATCGGCCGGTGACAAAGGGGAAAATCCGAGAGCGAACTTTATCGGGATGTCACGCCGAGGCGAGTTGCTTACAACTTGCCTCGGCGTGCAAATCAGGAAAGCGGCTTTTCGCCGTACCAACGCGGTGTGTAAACCCACTCACCACCGCTGGTGCGAGGGAACGTGCAAGTGGTAGAGGAGCCGATCAGCACCATCGTGCGCATGTCGACCTGATCCGCAGTCAACCCGCCGAGGGTGGTCGTGCGCAACGACTGGCCCGGACGCCCGATGTCGCGCCCCAGCACGACCGGTGTTTGCGGCGCGCGGTGCTGCGCAACGATCTCCAGCGCCCTGCCCAACTGCCACGGACGCGCACGGGAGATCGGGTTGTAGAACGCCAGGGCCAGATCCGCCTCGGCGGCCAGATCCAGACGTTTCTCGATGATCGCCCATGGCTTGAGGTTGTCCGAAAGCGACATCACGCAGAAGTCGTGGCCCAGCGGCGCACCGGCCTGAGCGGCAGTGGCCAGCGAGGCGGAGACGCCAGGCAGGATTTGCAGATCGACGCTGTGCCACGCAGGATCGTCCGATTCGTGCAAGGCTTCCAGCACCGCAGCGGCCATGGCGAACACGCCCGGATCGCCCGAGGAAACCACGATCACCGAGCGGCCTTCGGCGGCGAGCCTGAAGGCATGGCGGGCACGCTGCATTTCTTCGCGATTGTCGGTGCAGTGCTGCACCTGATCATCGCGGAACGGGCCGGCCATGCGCACGTAGGTTTCATAGCCAAGCACATCGGTGGCGCGGGCCAGTTCGGCTTTCACCGCGGGCACCATCAGTTCGGCGGCACCGGGGCCGAGGCCGATAACCGCGAGACGACCGCGTGGCCGGCCGATCTGCGCGACCTCCAGCGGTTGCTCGGCAATCGCCACCGCAAGATTTTCAACGCTGATCACGTTCGCGTCTGGCACTGCAGCGCGGACCAATGCCTGCAGATCGCTTTGCCCCGCCACGAAGCGCAATGGCACGCCCAATTCAAGCGCAGCCTGGCGCAAATTCGTCGAGGCCATATCAGTGTCGGCGGCCACAAGGCAGGCCAGTGCCGGTACGGCGACGTTGGCCGCCTGCAACGCATGGCGAACGACGTCTGGCAGATCAGTCACATCAGCGCTCACCGCCACCGCCACACTGCGCGGGTAAATCAGCAATTCATCAGCGCTGGCCATACGCTGCGCACTGCTTACATGAATCGACCGCTGCGCCTGCGGATCCTGCGGCAACTGCGCCTGATCCAGCCACGGCGCCGCACCTTCGATGCGCACGCTGTGCCCGGCGAGCAGATCGGAAACGAAGCGTTTGCCCGATTCCAGATCCGCCAGTGCATAGCCGCTCGGCGGATTGAGCAGGCAGGTGCCAAAGCGCAATTCGCCGCTGGTGGTGATCGCCGGCGCGACTTGCAGCGCCGCCGCAATCTCCCGGGCCATGACGTTGACCCCGCCGAGGCCGCCCAGCAGCGGCACCACCGCGCTGCCGTCTTCGGCCACTGCGAGCACGGCCGGTTCGGCGCCTTTCTCCAGCAACAGTGGTGCCAGGGTGCGAATGACAATCCCGGCCGCGCACAGGGCAATGATCGGCGTGTCCTGTTGATACAGCGCGCGCAGGGTCGCGCCGAATTCCTGATACAGGCAGTCGGCGCCTTCGACGCGTCCGGCAAGGCCATGGATCTGCGCCGTTGGATAGACCTGCTGAATGCGCCGCGCCGTGGCCAGGCTACCCTGGCCGAGGATGACGATGGCGGGAGTCGAATGCGTCATCAACCTTGCCACCGTTCGCCCGGGACGATGATCAGCGAGAAGTACGGCGAGGACATCGGCTCGACCTGATCCATCGGCACGATTTTCTGGTTGGCCATGGTCGCCCGTTCGACGTACAGCGCGCGTTCGGCGAGGCCGAGCTCTTCCAGCACCTGACGCACCTTGGGAAAGTTGCGTCCCAGCTTCATGATCACCGCCGCATCGGCATCGGCCAGACGCCGCTTCAATTCTTCCTGGGGCAGCACGCCGGAAAGCACCGACAGGCTCTGATTGCGATACACCAGCGGCGCGCCGAGCACCGAAGCGCCGCCAAGCATCGAGCACACGCCGGGCACGACTTCGGCCTCGTATCGGCTGGCGAGTCGGTCATGCAGATACATGTAGGAGCCGTAGAAGAACGGGTCACCTTCGCAGATCACCGCCACGTCGCGGCCGGCGTCCAGATGCTCGGCGACCGCCACAGCGGCTTCGTCGTAGAAATCGCTGATGACCTGCTCATACGACAGCGGTGCCGGCAAGGCCTCGGTGGTCACCGGATAGACCAGCGGCAGCAGCTTCTGCGCCTCGACCAGATGCGCCTCGATGATGCCAAACGCATTGCCCTTCTTGCCCTTGGCCACGAAGTACGCGACCACCGGCGATTCGCGCAGCAGGCGCAAGGCTTTGACGGTGATCAGTTCCGGATCACCGGGCCCGACACCGAGGCCGATCAGACGTCCCTGGGCGTGCATCATTCGATCTCCGTGGCGAGGGCATTGACGGCGGCGGCGGCCATGGCGCTGCCGCCCAGGCGGCCCTGCATGATCACGAACGGCACGCCACGGCTGTCGGCAGCCAGCGCCGCTTTCGATTCTGCGGCGCCAACGAAGCCGACCGGGAAGCCGAGGATCAACGCCGGTTTCGGCGCGCCGGCGTCGAGCATTTCCAGCAGATAAAACAGTGCGGTCGGCGCATTGCCGATCACTACGACGCTGCCTTCAAGGTGCGGGCGCCACAGCTCCAGCGCGGCGGCCGAGCGGGTATTGCCCAGCTCGCGTGCAAGCTCAGGCACGCTGTCGTCGCGCAAAGTGCAGATCACTTGATTGTTGGCCGGCAGACGGGTGCGGGTTACGCCTTCGGAGACCATGCGCGCGTCGCAGAGAATCGGCGCGCCAGCGGCCAGTGCATCGCGCCCGGCCTTGCCCGCGCCTTCGGAGAATTGCAGACCGTCGACAGCCTCGACCATGCCGCAGGCGTGGATCACCCGCACGGCGAGTTTTTCCAGGTCGGCGGGAATGCGCGCCAGATTGGCCTCGCGGCGAATGATCGCGAAGGAGTTGCGATAGATCTCCTGACCGTCGCGGATGTAATCAAGCATCAAGGGGGCTCCGGGAGCGGGCGTCGAGCAAAGTCGCGGCCGCTTCAATAGTAAGGTTGCAGGCGTGCAGCGTGCCGAAACCGGGTTGTGCTGCATCGCGAAAATAGAGGTCGTAATGACCTTGGGCAACGGCCAGCAGCGTCGCTGGCGCGCAGTGAGCGGCGGCGCACGAGCGCGAGCAACCCGACAGGTGCACGCTCTGTCCTGCCGACAGCAGAGGTGCCAGTTGCCGGGCATCCTGCTTGGTATCAGCCAGGCCTTTGCCACAGCCATCGGAGCCGGTGCAGGCGATCAGGCGTGCCAGCGGTTCGGCTTGGCTGGTCAACAGGCCCAACGCTCGCAACTGCTCAAGCACTGGGTCGGTATCAACGGCGTTCACGTTCGGCAGCAGCAGGCTTTGCCACGGGGTGAAGCGCAGGCTGCTGTCGCCAAACTGGCGCGCCAGTTGCGCTGCGCCGCGCAGCATTGACGGAGCGAGTCGCCCGAGTGGCGGCACTGCGCCCACGTAGCAGCGACCCGTCGTGTTTTGCCGGTGGACGCCGATGTGCAGCGCTTCAGCCTCAGGCGAACGCTGCCAGTCGCTGATTGCTCTGACCGACACGCGCTCGCGCAACTGTTCGAGGAATGCGAGCCTCGGCAATTCTCCGAGCAGGTGGCGCATGCGCGTCTGCTCTGGCCGGGCCATGTCGAGGAACAATTGGAGCACCGCCACCACCAGCGCGTGAGCGTTTTGCACGGTCACGGCACCGAGCGGCCGATCCGTCGGGCAACCGGCCAGACCGAATGCCCAGAGGGTTTGGCCATCACGCTCGCACGCCGCCAGCCACAGATCATGTGGATGCTCCAGCATCGCCAGCGCTTCACCGCCATCGAGCTGCACGGCGAATTTGGCGCTCAGCTCATGGAAGCGCGAATGGCTTTGCAAGGTGTCGAGGATTTGCTCGGCGAGGCCGCGCGTGTCGATGCGCATCTGCCGGTCAATGCCGGCGGCCGGGCTGAGCATCAGATTGCGCACATCGTCGCCAGCAGCGGTTTTAGGCCCGAGGCCAGCGGTGAGCAAGCGCTCGATCAGCGCCGCCGATTGCACACCGATTCCACGAATCTGCAGATTGCCGCGATTGGTCGCTTCGATCGCGCCACTGGCGAACTGCTCGGCGGCAGTGGCCACTGCATCGGCCTGATCAGCACTGATCGAACCGCCAGCGAGCTTGATCCGACAGATACCGCCGTCCAGCGCCTGGACGATACGCAGCAACCCCGGGCAGGCCGAGGGGCGTAAGGCGGTGGACATCGGACGTTCGTTCAAGGGGCTGACCGGTTGCGTGGCAGAAGCGCTTCGCGGGCGAAGGCGCGGTATTATGCCTGCTTTGTCCGGCGGCATGAAAAGTCTGCCCGTCGGAACGGCACGTTTAGAGGAATATAGATGTCACCCTGGCTGACGATCGTGGGAATTGGTGAGGACGGCTTCAAGGGCCTGGGCAAGAACGCCCGGCGTGCTCTGATGGGCGCTTCGCGGATCGTCGGCGGCCAGCGGCAACTGGATTTGCTACCGCCGTGCATCAACGGCGAGCGGCAATTGTGGCCGAGTCCGTTTTCTCTCGCGCCCGTGCTGGCGTCGCCGGGCGTGCCGGTCTGCGTGCTGGCCAGCGGCGATCCGATGTTCTATGGCGTCGGTGCCAGTCTGGCGCGTCAAGTGCCGAGCGCCGAGATGTCGATCATTCCCGCGCCTTCGTCGTGCGCACTGGCGGCGGCGCGCTTGGGCTGGCCGTTGCAGGAGGTGACGATTGTGTCGCTGGTGGCGCGGCCGCTGGCGGCGCTCAATGCGCACCTGTTCAGCGGCATGCGGTTATTGCTGCTGAGCAATGACCGCAGCAGCCCGGCAGCCGTTGCGCAACTGCTGCGCGAACGTGGTTTCGGCGCCAGTCGCATGACCGTTCTCGAGCATCTGGGTGGCGACGCCGAACGGCGTATCGCCGGCCGCGCCAGTGAATGGGACGACACTGCGGTTGCCGACCTTAATGTCATCGCTATCGAGTGCCTGGCCGAATCCGGCGTTACCGGTCTGTCGCGTCTGGCCGGGCTGCCCGACTCGGCGTTCCGCCACGACGGCCAACTGACCAAACGCGACGTACGCGCAATTACCCTCGCCCGCCTCGCGCCGACGCCCGGCGAACTGCTCTGGGACGTCGGCGCCGGCAGCGGTTCGATCGGTATCGAGTGGATGCGCGCCCATCCGAGTTGCCGCGCCATCGCGGTTGAGGCTGACGAGGGTCGTCAGCAATTGATCGAACACAACCGCGATGCGCTGGGCGTGCCTGGCCTGCAACTTATCCGTGGCAGGGCACCGCAAGCGCTCGATAGCCTCGAACGCCCGGACGCGATTTTCATCGGCGGTGGCGTGACCCGCGATGGCGTGTTCGAAACCTGCTGGCAACAGCTCAAACCCGGTGGCCGTCTGGTCGCCAACGCGGTGACGCTGCAAAGCGAACTGACGCTGATGAACTGGCGCGAGCGCTACGGCGGCGAGCTGACGCGTATCCACGTCGCCCAGGCGCAGCCGCTCGGCGAGTTCGACACTTGGCGTCAGGCCTTGCCAATCACCCTGCTGGAACTGGTCAAACCCCTCGATGCGTGACGAAACCGCCGAACAACCTGCCCCCTTGCGCAGCGGCCTGACCACCGGCAGCTGCGCCACCGCCACCAGCCTCGCCGCCGCGCGCCTGTTGCTCAGCGGCACGTCGGCCGATGCGGTGCAGATTGTCTTGCCCAAAGGCAAACAGGTGCAGATGCGTCTGGAGTTCTGCCGACTGAATGCGCACGGCGCCGAAGCCGGCACGATCAAGGACGCCGGCGACGATCCCGACGTGACCCACGGCGCTCTGCTTTATTCGCAGGTGCGGCTGCTGGCAGAGCCGGGCGTGCGCTTCATGGCCGGTGCCGGCGTCGGCACCGTGACCCGCCCTGGGCTGGTGCTGCCGGTGGGCGAACCGGCGATCAACCCGGTGCCGCGCCAAATGATCAGCGATCACCTGAGCCTGCTCGCCGCGGAGACCGGCTATGGCGGCGGGTTTGAGGTCACGGTGAATGTCGAACGCGGCGCAGAACTGGCGCTGAAAACCATGAATCCACGCTTGGGCATTCTTGGCGGTTTGTCGATCCTCGGCACCAGCGGCATCGTCCGACCGTTTTCCTGCGCGGCCTACATCGCTTCGATTCATCAGGGCATCGACGTGGCGAAAACCAACGGTTACCTGCACATCGCCGCGTGCACTGGCAACGCCAGCGAAGACACCATGCGCCGGGTCTACAACCTGCCGGAAATCGCCCTGATCGAAATGGGCGACTTCGTCGGTGCGGTGCTCAAGCATCTGCGCAAAGTACCTGTGGATAAACTCAGCCTGTGCGGCGGTTTCGGCAAGATCAGCAAACTCGCCGCCGGCCACATGGACCTGCATTCGCGGCATTCGAGCATCGACTTGCCGCAACTGGCCGACTGGGCGGCGGCGATCGGCGCAGACACCACGTTGCAGCAAGGCATTCGCGCGGCCAACACCAGTCAACAGGCGCTGGCCATGGCGGCTGCGGCAGGGATTGCGCTCGGTGACGAAGTTTGCCGGCATGCGCTGAGTTTTGCGCGCAGCGTGGTTCCGGCGCAGGTGCAGGTCGAGGTGTTTGCGATCGATCGTCAAGGCGGCATTGTCGGACATGCCGGAGGTTTTGCATGAAGCGGATTCTGCTGCTCGGTGGCGTGACTGAAGCGCTGGCGATCGCCCGCACGCTGGGGCCGCAACATATTTACAGCCTCGCCGGGGTTGGCCGGGTGCCGACAGATCTGAGCTGTCAGGTACGCGTCGGTGGTTACGGTGGCGCTGAAGGTCTGGCGCAATTCATTCATGACCAAGGCATCGATCTGCTGCTCGACGCTACGCATCCGTATGCCGCGCAAATCAGCCAGAACGCCGCGACTGCCGCGCAACTGACCGGTATTCCCTGCTGGGCCTTGCGCCGCCCGGCGTGGCAGCCACAGCCCGGCGATGACTGGCGCGAAGTGGGCGACTGGGCCACGCTGATCAGCGCGCTCAAACCCTTCCGCCGGCCGCTGTTCACGCTTGGCCGCGAACCGCTGCAGCATCTGCATGAAATTCCTGAGAACCAGTTCTGGACCCTGCGCGCCCTCGACATCTATCCCGGCAACGCGCGCTGCGAAGTGATCGGCGCACGCGGCCCCTTTCTGCTCGAGGATGAACGAGCGCTGTTCGAGCGCCGGCAGATCGACGTGCTGATCAGCAAGAACAGCGGCAGCTCCGCCACCGAGCCGAAGCTGGAAGTGGCGCGTGAGCGCGGCGTACCGGTGCTGGTGTTGCAGCGACCGGAGTTGCCGGGGGTTGATCGGGAGTTTGGCTCGGTGTCTGAAGTCCTCTCTGCCCTCTCGAACCTCAGCCCAACCTGAAGCCAGGAAAATTCAGGAATACCTTCGCGGGCAAGCCCGCTTCCACAGGGACGCGGGGTGTAGCTGATATCTGTACGCAGCCACAAACCTGTGGGAGCGGGCTTGCCCGCGAAGGCGTCAGATCTGGCGCTGCAAATCCTGTTGGCTACACTCTTTCCAACTGCGCACTGCGACACCACACCGCACGACGCTTTTTTACTTATCGGCCCTGATCAGGCTAAATAGCCCGCGCCTGATCGCCCACTCCAACGGATCTGTCCCATGAACCGACACCGGCTAGCATTTGCCTGGATCGCCTGCTTTGCAGTGCTGTTCAACATGCTCGCCATGCCGATGAGCGGGGCGATGGCGCAAGCGGCCAGTTCGCCGGCCGAGCAATTGCTCTGGAGCAGTTTTTGCACCGGCAGCGGCATGAAGATGGTGGCGATCGACATTGGCGCCAGCGATCAAAAGGCCCCGCAAAACGACAGCCATTCGAACATGCAGCATTGCTGGTGTTGCTCGGGCTCGGCGCCGCTGGTGGCGCTGCCGGGGCATTCGCCGCAGTTGTATTTCGCGCGCTTTGAGAGCAATCGCAGCGTCACGCCCGCCTCACTGCAAACACCAACACCGCGCCAGCAATGGCCAAGTCTCAATCCCCGTGCCTCGCCTCTGGTCTGATTTGTTCGCGCAATAACCCGCGTTTCAAATCGTTCTGGAGAACTGCCATGTTGAACAAACTCATCGTCGTCGCTGCGCTGCTGCTGCCGGCGTGCTTTGCCCATGCCCACGAATACAAGGCCGGTACGTTGGAAATCGCCCATCCGTGGTCACAGGAGCTACCGCCGAATGCGCCGACCGTCGCCGCTTATTTCATCATTCACAACACCGGCAAGACCGACGATCGCCTGCTCAGCGTCGACTCGCCCATCGCCTCTGAAGCGCAGCTGCACGAGCACGTGATGCAGGGCGATCTGATGAAGATGCAGCAAGTGCCGAGCGTGGCGATTCCGGCGGGTGGCAACGTGACCTTCGCGCCGATGGCCTACCACGTCATGTTGCTCAATCCGAACGATCGGAGCCTGCTCAGCGATGGCAAACGCTTCCCGATGACCCTGCACTTCGAAAAGGCTGGCGACGTCACCGTCGAAGTCGCCGTGCAGAAAAAACCGCCGAAAACCACGCAGACGCACGCTCACGCTCAGTAAGCCATCCGGCAGACCTCGCCCATGCGCTCGCCGAGCAGCAGGCCCTTCCGGCAACGCAGTCAGACTGAACACCTGACCTGCGGCAGCTGGATCGCCCTGTTCGCCATGTTGATGATCTTCATCGGCCCACTGATCTCTCAGTCGATGCCGATGGATCAGCACGCCTCGACGTCGATGCCGATGAGCATGGACATGTCGATGGGCATGCCTGGCATGGATCACGGCAGCCATGACGCCAAGCCGTCCGCCGAACAATGCCCACCGCAATCCTCGCACCATGCGCTGTGGGAAAAGTGCGGTTATTGCAACCTGCTGTTCAATTGCCCGGCGCTGACCGGCAGCGGCGATTTCGTCGCCTTCAACATCCCGCCACCCAACACCTTCACCCCGCTCTCCCCGCGTTTGGGCCATGCCCGCCGTCCATTCTTCCCCGGGGCCCGCACCCGCGCCCCGCCCATCGCCACGTAAACAAGCACCTCTGATTGCACACGGTTGAGAAGACAGCTCCAGGCTGCCGGCCGTGGTGTTTACGACTGTTCGATGGAAATTGTCATGTCCAGGTTTACTGCTGTCCCCTGCGCGGAATCTGCCCGCGCGCACTTTGCCCCGAATGAATCGCGGATTCGTTGCAGGCACGCTATTGCCATCTTTTGCGGCGTACTGCTGACACCGCTGGCGCTGGCCGACGAGCACGCAGGCCAAGAAAATCAACTGAGCCCGACGGTAATCACTGCCATCGCTCCAATTTCGCCGCTGACTATCGTCACCAATCCTAAAGACCCGCGCCAGCCAGTGCCGGCCAGTGACGGTGGCGATTATCTGAAGACCATTCCCGGCTTCGCGCTGGTGCGCAATGGCGGCACCAACGGCGATCCGGTGCTGCGTGGGATGTTCGGCTCGCGCCTGAATATCCTCACCAACGGCAGCATGATGCTCGGCGCCTGCCCCGGGCGGATGGATGCGCCGACCTCGTACATTTCCCCGCAAACCTACGATCAGCTCACGGTGATCAAAGGCCCGCAAACCGTGCTCTGGGGCCCGGGTGCATCGGCGGGCACGGTGCTGTTCGACCGCGAGCCGGAAAGCTTCGGCGAACTCGGCACGCGTGTTAACGCGAGCATTCTGGCCGGCTCCCACGGCCGCTTCGACAAGGTGGTCGACGCCGCTGCCGGCGGTCCGTCGGGTTACGTGCGGGTGATCGGCAACACCGCGCATTCCGACGATTATCGCGACGGCAACAATGACATCGTCGCCTCGCGCTACGACAAGTGGAACGGTGACATCGCGCTGGGCTGGACGCCGGACGCCGACACCCTGATCGAACTCACCGCCGGCAAGGGTGATGGCGAGGCGCGTTATGCCGGGCGCGGCATGGACGGCTCGCAGTTTCTGCGTGAAAGCCTTGGCCTGCGTCTGGAAAAATCCGATATCAGCGAGGTGCTGGAAAAACTCGAGGCGCAGGTCTACTACAACTACGCCGACCATGTGATGGACAACTACACCCTGCGCACGCCATCCGGCACCGGCATGATGGCGGGGCCAATGGCGTCGAATGTCGACCGCCGCACCCTCGGCGCGCGGATCAAGGCGACCTGGCGTTGGGCCGAGATCCAGCTGATCACCGGCCTCGACGCGCAAACCGATGAGCACCGCCAGCGCAGTGCGATGGGTGTCGATACTTACAAGGATCTGCCGTACAGCAAGGATGCCGATTTCCACAATTACGGCGTGTTCAGCGAAATGACCTGGTACGCCGCCGAGCGTGATCGCTTGATCACTGGCGCACGGGTGGATCGCGCCTCGGCCAGGGATTATCGGCAAACCACCGGGTCAGGGATGATGTCGCGGCCCAACCCGACCGCCGACGCCACCCGCGCCGACACATTGCCCAGCGGCTTCATCCGTTACGAGCATGACCTCGCCGACAGCCCGACCACGCTCTATGCAGCCCTCGGCCATGCGCAGCGCTTCCCGGATTACTGGGAACTGTTTTCGCCGAACGCCGGCCCGGCGGGTTCGGTCAACGCCTTCGATTCGATCAAGCCGGAAAAAACCACTCAGCTGGATTTCGGCGCGAATTACGAAAGCGCCGACCTCGAGGCCTGGGCTTCGGGCTATGTCGGCGTGGTGCGCGATTACATCCTCTTCGACTACACGCCAGCAATGATGGGCATGAACACCTCGCGCGCCGAGAACATCGACGCGCGGATCATGGGTGGCGAGTTCGGTGCGGCCTACAAGCTCACCGACAACTGGAAAGCCGATGCGACCCTGGCGTACGCCTGGGGCAAGAACAGCAGCGACGGCAAGGCCCTGCCGCAAATGCCGCCGCTGGATGCGCATTTCGCCCTGACCTACAGCCAGGACGACTGGAGCGCCGGCGCCTTGTGGCGCGTAGTCGCCGCCCAACACCGTATCGACGCGAACAAGGGCAACGTGGTCGGCAAGGATTACGACCAGAGTTCGGGCTTCGGTGTGTTTTCGCTCAACGGCGCGTACCGGATCAACAAGCACTGGAAGGTCAGCAGCGGCGTCGACAACCTGTTTGGCAAAGCCTACGCCGAGCACTTGAACCTGGCCGGCAACGCCGGGTTCGGTTACCCGGTCAATGACCCACAGGCAATTAATGAACCGGGGCGCACGCTCTGGACCAAAGTGGATATGAGTTTCTGACAAGAAAAGTCAAAAAATCGCAGGCTGCGCCAGCTCCTACATGGGATTGCGTACGACCTGGAGGCGCTGGCGAAGGCTGCGATCTTTTGATCTTGAAAAATGATTCGCTCAGCGGAGCACACGTGATGCAAAAGACTCAACCGAATTTCTACAACCTGGCCTGGCGTTGGCATTTTTACGCCGGTCTGTTCGTCGCCCCGTTCATGGTGATGCTGGCCCTGACCGGGATCATCTATCTGTTCAAACCGCAGCTCGATGCGCTGATGTACAGCAGCCTGCTTGAGGTACCTGCCGGCCATCACACGGTGCCGGCCGATGACCTGCTGCAACGGGTGAAAACCGCGTACCCGCAAGGCCAGGTCACCCAGTACCTGCCGCCGGTGAATGCCGAGCGCAGCGCACAATTCGTGGTAAAAGACGCTGGCCACGAACTCAACGTGTTCGTCGATCCGTACCATGGCGACATCCTCGGCGAGCAGGATGCCAAGCAGAATCTGCAAGCCATCGCCCGCGCCATTCACGGCGAATTGATGATCGGCACCGTCGGCGATCGGCTGATCGAAATGGCTGCTGGCTGGGGCGTGGTGCTGGTGGTGTCGGGGTTGTTCCTGTGGTGGCCACGCGGGCAGGCGGCCGGCATTTTGTGGCCGCGGCTGAATGCGCGCGGCCGTGTGCTGTGGCGTGACCTGCATGCGGTCACCGGCTTCTGGGGCGCGACGTTGCTGCTGGTGATGCTGCTGAGCGGGATGACCTGGACCGGTTTCTGGGGCAAACAATACGCGGCGGTATGGAACGTGTTCCCAGCCGCGATGTGGGACAACGTGCCGACTTCCGACGTCCAGGCACGCAGCCTCAACAGCGCCACCCGCCAGACCGTGCCATGGGCGATGGAAAACACGCCGATGCCAATGTCCGGCGACCACGCCGAACACATGGCCCACGGCAACGCCCACGCTGGCCCCGCTGCACCCGCCATCACCTTGCAGGATGTGCAGAACATCGCCAGCGAGCGGCAAGTCGAACCGGGCTACAGCATAACCCTGCCGACCACCGCCACCGGTGTATTCACCATCGCCGTGTCCGCCGACGACCCGCGCAACGACGCCACCCTGCACGTCGATCAGTACACCGGCAAAGTCCTCGCCGATGTGCGCTTCGAACACTACGGCGGCGTCGCACGCGCCACGGAAATCGGCGTGATGCTGCACGAAGGCAAGATGTTCGGCACCTTCAACCAGATCGTCGTGCTGCTGATCTGCCTGATGATCCTGCTCAGCGCCGTCAGTGGCGTGGTGATCTGGTGGAAGCGTCGGCCCGAAGGCAAATTCGGCGTACCGCCGCTGCGCCATGACCTGCCGAAGTGGAAAACCGGCGTGGCGATCATGCTGGTGCTGGCAGTGATATTCCCACTGGTGGGTGCATCGCTGGTAGTGGTGTGGTTGCTTGATCGGTTCGTGCTGCCGAGAGTCGCCCGTAACACCGCAGAGCTACCTCGCTGAGGGGATTGGCGCGGGCGGCTTCAATCGCCCGCGCCAGTTGTTTTGCTGGATTACAAATCGTCACGCCACTTGACCGTAGCCGGGCTCGGAGATCGCTGGCGGCGGGTTCGCCATGCGCTGCCCATTCGTCCCGACTGGCGCCAGTAGTAACCTGCGATCAAGACTCTGAATTCCCGCGCTCGACCACGGAGGGATCAAGTTGTGACAACGCCTCGTGAGAAACATAGTGCGCGTGCACTGAACAGTCATCAGGCAATACGGGACGGCCCTCATTGTCGCTCGGGAAAACCGTTCCACGGCTGAGCGCGACGATGCCGCCCTCCAATGGTTCGGTGACCACAAAACGGCCCGATCGCGCCAAAATGTTTGTTGCGACGATGGGCTTCGATAGCCACGGCAAGTTCCTGCGGAGTGAAAAGTTTGCATAGCGCCACGGTTGAACTGGCGGGAACGTCACAGGATCTGGCCGGGAGTAAAAGTCAAAACCCTCCAGCTGATAGCCTTGTGGCAGTTGCGATTGTTTTTTGGCATCCACTCGAAACAACTGTTTGGCATCCCATGCCGCCAGACCGGTCGGGCGTGAATGGGTCGCGACAGGTCCGGATAGAGTTTGCGAAAGACATCGTGACGAGGCGGATGGTTATGAATGTTCGCAGCGAACGTGTAACCCTTGGGCGGCACCAACGAACCCGATGCGTCGAGTTCGACGATGGTGCTCAGGTCGAAACTGCTGACGCCGCCAGGCACGGGCGCCGTCGCCACGAACTTTCCGTCCGGGCGCAGCAGAATCACACTGCCGTGCTCCCTGTCCGAGCCGAGCGGGATCCGGCTGTGAACCCAATAAGCGGCGTCCTCTTGGGTGAGAAAAGCGGTACTGAGGGTTAAAAGTCGTTTTTTAGCGGGACTCGCCGTACGGCCAGACCGGCCTGACACATCACTCATAAAATATCCTGTTGGAAAATCGGGATAACGATCGAATGAGTCTGTGCTCGCAGTACCTGCGAATGGCGGTACATGAGTGTCCGCATCCGGACGCCCACCACGCCCCAATCTGGCGCACCTCGGCGCACCATCGCCCGCAACCCGTCCCCTCGTGGTGCACGCGTTCAGCCCGCGACCGCTCTGACACGACATTTTCCTGCCTGATCGCGACCGGGCACAGCCCTTGCAAAACACCTTCAGTCGTCCGCATCTGCCAATCAAAAAAAATCGAATGTTCATGGAGATCGCACAATGAAGCGTCGCAGTTTGATCAAGGCTTTCACACTCACGGCATCCATCGCCGCGATGGGCATGACCTGGACTGTCCAGGCGGCCGAGACCATCAAGGTCGGGATTCTGCATTCGTTGTCCGGGACCATGGCGATCTCCGAAACGTCGCTCAAAGACATGGCCCTGATGACCATCGACGAGATCAACGCCAAGGGCGGTGTGAACGGCAAGATGCTCGAGCCGGTGGTGGTCGACCCGGCGTCGAACTGGCCGCTGTTCGCCGAGAAGGGTCGGCAGTTGCTGACTCAGGACAAGGTCGCCGTGGTGTTCGGCTGCTGGACGTCGGTGTCGCGCAAATCGGTGCTGCCGGTGTTCGAAGAACTCAATGGCCTGCTGTTCTACCCGGTGCAATACGAAGGCGAAGAGATGTCGCCGAACGTCTTCTACACCGGCGCAGCGCCGAACCAGCAGGCGATTCCGGCGGTGGAATATCTGATGAGCGAAGAAGGCGGCAGCGCCAAGCGCTACTTCCTGCTCGGTACCGACTACGTCTACCCGCGCACCACCAACAAGATCCTGCGCGCGTTCCTGCATTCCAAAGGTGTGGCCGACAAGGACATCGAAGAGGTCTACACGCCGTTCGGTCACAGCGACTATCAAACCATCGTCGCCAACATCAAAAAATTCTCCGCCGGCGGCAAGACTGCGGTCATTTCGACCGTCAACGGCGACTCCAACGTGCCGTTCTATAAAGAGCTGGCCAACCAGGGTCTGAAGGCCACCGACGTGCCGGTTGTAGCGTTCTCGGTCGGTGAAGAAGAGCTGCGCGGCATCGACACCAAGCCGCTGGTGGGCAACCTTGCGGCGTGGAACTATTTCGAGTCGGTTGAAAACCCTGCGAACAAGAAATTTGTCGCTGACTGGAAAGCCTACGCGAAGAAACACAACCTGCCGGGCGCTGATAAAGCGGTGACCAACGACCCGATGGAAGCCACCTACGTCGGCATCCACATGTGGGCGCAGGCGGTCGAGAAAGCCAAATCCACCGACGTCGACAAGGTCCGCGAAGCGCTGGCCGGGCAGACCTTTGCAGCGCCGTCCGGTTATACGTTGACCATGGACAAGACCAACCATCACCTGCACAAGCCAGTGATGATTGGCGAAATCCAGAGCGACGGGCAGTTCAACGTCGTGTGGCAAACCGAAGGCCCGATCCGCGCGCAACCGTGGAGCCCGTTCATTCAGGGCAACGACAAGAAGCCCGATTATGCGGTGAAGAGCAACTGAGTAACCGGATGTCAGTCTTGCGCCTGGCGTGAGGCCGACACTATCCCCCTGTGGGAGCGGGCTTGCTCGCGAAGGCGGACTCACATTCGACATGTCAGTCGACTGACACATTGCTTTCGCGAGCAAGCCCGCTCCCACAATGTCCGCGTCAAGGCGACTGACCATGCCCACTGCCCTTTACCGATTTATCTGTGCCATCGCACTGTTGCTGCCAATCCTGGCCCACGCCGGCGACGCCGAAGACTTCGTCGCGGCCAATGCGATGCAACAGGCCAAACTGCTGGAAGCCTGGGCCGCGCAGCCGGATCCGGCGCGCATCGAATTGCTCGGCGCCTTGCAGCAAGGCGAGCTGAGCATCGATGGCCAACCCAAAACCTTGCGCCTGAACAACCGCCTGCGGGGTCTGATCGACACCGCGATGGCCAGCCATCAATTGCTCGCCGCCGACGCCAAAATCCGTCTGAGCGCCGCGCAGCAATTGCAGAAAAGCGCGAAACCCGCGCAGCTGAAATTCCTCGACCAGCAACTCGCTGGCGAGAAAGATGAAACCGTCCACGCCGCCCTGAGCCTGGCGCTGGCCAATCTGCAACTGGTCGACGCCGATCCAGCCGTGCGTCTTGCCGCCGTGCGCCTGCTCGGTGAAACCGGCGACCCGCTGGCGCGCACACGCCTCGAAGGCCTGCTCGAACCGGAAGTAGAAAGCGATGCCGGCGTGCGCACCGCCGCTGAAACCAGCCTCGCTCAGGTCAAACGCAAACTGCTGATCGGCGAAGTCCTCGGCCAGGCCTTCAGCGGCATGTCCCTCGGTTCGATTCTGCTGCTGGCGGCGCTCGGTCTGGCAATCACCTTCGGCCTGCTCGGGGTGATCAATATGGCCCACGGCGAGATGCTGATGCTCGGTGCCTACTCGACCTACGTGGTGCAGTTGATGTTCCAGCGCTACGCACCGCAAGCGATCGAGTTCTATCCGCTGATTGCGCTGCCGGTGGCGTTTTTCGTCACTGCCGCCATCGGCATGGCCCTGGAGCGCACGGTGATCCGCCACCTCTACGGCCGGCCGCTGGAAACCCTGCTCGCGACCTGGGGCATCAGCCTGATGCTCATCCAACTGGTGCGTCTGGTGTTCGGTGCGCAGAACGTTGAAGTGGCCAACCCGGCGTGGCTGTCCGGCGGTGTTCAAGTGCTGCCGAATCTGGTGCTGCCGTACAACCGCATCGTGATCATCGCGTTCGCATTGTTCGTGGTGGTGCTGACCTGGCTGCTGCTGAACAAGACCCGCCTCGGCCTGAACGTGCGCGCCGTCACCCAGAACCGCAACATGGCCGCTTGCTGCGGCGTGCCGACCGGGCGCGTCGACATGCTCGCGTTCGGCCTCGGTTCGGGCATCGCCGGATTGGGTGGCGTAGCGCTCAGCCAGATCGGCAACGTCGGTCCCGACCTTGGCCAGAGCTACATCATCGACTCGTTCCTGGTGGTGGTGCTCGGCGGCGTCGGCCAACTCGCCGGGAGCGTGTTCGCAGCGTTTGGCTTAGGCATCGCCAACAAGATTCTCGAACCGCAGATCGGTGCGGTGCTCGGCAAGATCCTGATCCTCGCGCTGATCATTCTGTTCATTCAGAAACGTCCGCAAGGCCTCTTCGCACTGAAAGGACGGGTGATCGACTGATGAACCAGCCTCTGTTAGTCACGGCCACACAAAAGGCCGGGCCGAAAACCACGCTCGCGGTCGGCGCGGTGGTTCTCGCCCTGCTGGTCGCCCTGCCACTGCTGTCGTTGTTGCCGGCGGAAAATACCCTGTCGGTCTCGGCGTACACCCTGACGCTGGTCGGCAAAATCCTCTGCTACGCCATCGTCGCCCTGGCGCTGGATCTGGTCTGGGGTTACGCCGGGTTGCTGTCGCTGGGCCACGGTCTGTTCTTCGCCCTCGGCGGCTATGCAATGGGCATGTACCTGATGCGTCAGGCTGCGGGCGATGGCTTGCCGGCGTTCATGACCTTCCTGTCGTGGAGCGAATTGCCGTGGTACTGGACCGGCACCAGCAGCTTCCTCTGGGCCATGTGTCTGGTGGTGCTGGCGCCGGGTCTGCTGGCGCTGGTGTTCGGTTTCTTCGCCTTTCGCTCGCGGATCAAGGGTGTGTATTTCTCGATCATGACCCAGGCCCTGACCTTCGCCGGCATGCTGTTGTTCTTCCGCAACGAGACCGGGTTTGGTGGCAACAACGGCTTCACCAATTTCCGCACGATTCTCGGCTTCGGCATCACCGAACCGGGCACTCGTGCGGTGCTGTTTCTGGCCACGGTGTTGCTGCTGGTGGCGAGTCTGTTCATCGGCTGGCGTCTGGCGCAAAGCAAGTTCGGCCGTGTGCTGACAGCGCTGCGCGATGCGGAAAACCGCTTGATGTTCTGCGGCTACGACCCGCGTGGTTTCAAGCTGTTCGTGTGGGTGTTGAGCGCGGTGTTGTGCGGTCTGGCCGGCGCGTTGTATGTGCCGCAGGTGGGCATCATCAACCCGAGCGAGATGTCGCCGACCAACTCGATCGAAGCGGCGGTGTGGGTCGCTCTCGGCGGGCGCGGCACGCTGATCGGGCCGCTGCTCGGCGCCGGCGTGGTCAACGGCATGAAGAGCTGGTTCACCGTGGCGTTCCCGGAGTACTGGCTGTTCTTCCTCGGCGCGCTGTTCATCGTCGTGACGCTGTACCTGCCCAAAGGCGTGATCGGTCTGCTGAAAAAACGAGGTGAACAATGAGAGTCACAGCGAGTGCTGAATTCATGCTGGAACCTGCGTTTTTCCCCGTGGAACCGAACAAGGACGAAGGCACCAGCCGCGACTCGATCGGCCTCGGCCAGCGCGTCGGCCCCGGCCTCGATACGCGCCACGGCACGATCCTGACCCTGGAAGACATCAGCGTCAGCTTCGACGGCTTCCGTGCGCTGAACAATCTCAACCTGTACATCGGCGTCGGCGAATTGCGCTGCATCATCGGCCCCAACGGCGCGGGCAAGACCACGTTGATGGACGTGATCACCGGCAAGACCCGGCCGAGCCACGGCAAGGCGTGGTTCGGCGAAACGCTGGATTTGACGCAGATGAGCGAAGTGCAGATTGCCCAGTCCGGGATCGGCCGCAAGTTTCAGAAACCGACGGTATTCGAAGCCTTGAGCGTGTTCGAGAACCTGGAGCTGGCGCAGAAAACCGACAAGTCGGTGTGGGCCAGTTTGCGTGCGCGCTTGAGCGGCGAGCAGAAGGATCGCATCAGCGCAGTGCTGGAGACGATTCGCCTGACCCCCTCGGTCAATCGCCAGGCCGGCCTGTTGTCCCACGGGCAGAAGCAGTTCCTGGAGATCGGCATGTTGCTGATGCAGGACCCCCAACTGCTCTTGCTCGACGAACCGGTGGCGGGCATGACCGATGCCGAAACCGAGTTCACCGCCGAGCTGTTCAAATCGCTGGCGGGCAAGCATTCGCTGATGGTGGTCGAGCATGACATGGGCTTTGTCGGCTCGATTGCCGACCACGTCACCGTATTGCATCAGGGCAGCGTTTTGGCCGAGGGCTCGCTGGAACAGGTGCAGGAAAACGAGCGGGTGATCGAGGTCTACCTCGGCCGCTGAATTGCAAACACATTTCGAATGTGGGAGCGGGCTTGCTCGCGAATGCGCAGTGTCATTCAACGTTGATGGCGACTGATCCACCGCATTCGCGAGCAAGCCCGCTCCCACAGGGAGATTTGGGGAGAGTTGAACATGCTGCAAGTCGACAAACTGCACCAGTACTACGGCGGTAGCCACATCCTGCGCGGCCTGAGCTTTGACGTGAAGGTCGGCGAAGTGACCTGCCTGCTCGGCCGTAACGGCGTCGGCAAGACCACCCTGCTCAAATGCCTGATGGGCCTGCTGCCGGCCAAGGAAGGCGCGGTGAACTGGGAAGGCAAACCGATCACCACGCTCAAGCCGCACCAGCGCGTGCATGCCGGGATTGCTTATGTGCCGCAAGGCCGCGAGATCTTCGGGCGTCTGACGGTGGAAGAAAATCTGCTGATGGGCCTGTCGCGCTTTCCAGGCTCAGAAGCCAAAGAAGTTCCGGGTTTCATCTACGAATTGTTCCCGGTGCTGCTACAAATGAAGCAGCGCCGTGGCGGCGATCTGTCCGGTGGTCAGCAACAGCAACTGGCGATCGGCCGGGCATTGGCCAGCCGCCCGCGCCTGCTGATTCTTGATGAGCCGACCGAAGGCATTCAACCGTCGGTGATCAAGGAAATCGGCGCGGTGATCAAGCAGCTCGCGGCGCGCGGTGACATGGCGATTCTGCTGGTCGAGCAGTTCTACGATTTCGCCGCCGAGCTGGCCGATCAATACCTGGTGATGTCGCGGGGCGAGATCGTCCAGCAGGGTCGCGGTGAAAATATGGAGGCCGAAGGTGTTCGCGGGCTGGTCACGATCTAACGCGCCGGTCTAATCTGTAGCTTCCTAACGATAATCACACACCATGAATTCACTTGCCTCACCTGCCCTGTTTACCCCGAGCTGGCACGCCGAGCTGGAGCTGGCCTACGCGCGCTTCGGCGATTGCACACGGCCGACCCTGCGCCGGCACCTCGGCCCATTGCGCGTGCAAAAGCACCTGTACGCCGAAGGCCCGGAGGTCTGTCAGCACATCATCGTCCATCCGCCGGGCGGGATTGCCGGCGGTGATCGCCTCGACATCAGCGCCCGCGTCGAAGCCAACGCCTGGGCGCAGATCACCAGCCCCGGCGCCGCCAAGTGGTATCGCGCCGGTGGCCCGGCTTTTCAGCAACTCGATCTGCAGGTAGCCGCCGGGGCGACGCTGGAATGGCTGCCGCAGGAAACCATCGTCTACAGCGCCGCGCAGGCTGAACTGAGCACAACCATTGACCTTGAAGGCGATGCGCGGCTGTTCTACTGGGATGTCGTGGCGCTGGGCAGGCCGGCCAGTGGCGAGCGCTTTGACCTCGGGCATTTTCAGGCGCACCTGGATATTCGCCGCGATGGTCGGTTGCTCTGGCATGAACGGCAGCGCATTGTCGGTGCGGACGGTTTACTCGATTCGCCGATCGGCCTGGATGGGCAACCGGTGTTTGCGACGATGCTGGTGACCGGTGAGATAGACGCCGAGTTGCTGGAGCGCTGCCGCTCGCTGGGGCACGAAGTGCGTGGAGACTTGACGCAGTTGCCGGGGTTGCTGGTGGCACGGTGTCTGGCCGGTGAAGCGTTACTCGCCCGCGCCTGGCTGATTGATTTATGGCGACTGCTAAGGCCTGCGCTGCTGGGCCGCGAAGCCATGCCCCCCCGAATCTGGAACACCTGAAATGCATTGCCCTGTAGGAGCTGACGAGTGAAACGAGGCTGCGATCTTTTGATCTTGATCTTTAACAGCAAGATCAAAAGATCGCAGCCTTCGGCAGCTCCTACAGATCGCGATCGACCTGATCATTCTTAACTGCCGATATTGGATTCCAACCATGGACCTGACCCCACGCGAAAAAGACAAGCTGCTGATCTTCACCGCCGGCCTCGTCGCCGAGCGGCGGCTGGCCCGTGGCGTGAAACTCAACTACCCAGAGGCCATGGCCTACATCTCCGCCGCGCTGCTCGAAGGCGCCCGCGACGGCCAGACCGTGGCCGAGCTAATGCATTACGGCACCACCCTGCTCAGCCGCGAACAAGTGATGGAAGGCATCCCGGAAATGATCCCGGAGATCCAGGTCGAGGCGACGTTCCCCGACGGCACCAAACTGGTCACCGTTCACCAGCCGATCGTCTGAGGCCGCGCCATGACTTACAGCATTCGCGATGCGAGCCGGGCCGACCTGCCGGCGATCCGCGACATCTACAACGACGCCGTGCTCAACACCACGGCGATCTGGAACGAACAAGCGGTTGACCTCGGCAATCGCCAGGCATGGTTCGACGCACGTCAGTTGCAGGCGTACCCGATTCTGGTGATTGTCGACCGTGAAAACGCAGTGCTGGGTTATGCCTCGTTCGGCGACTGGCGGCCGTTCGACGGCTTCCGTCACACCGTCGAACACTCGGTGTACGTGCGCAGCGATCAGCGTGGCAACGGCCTCGGCCCGCAACTGATGAGCGCGTTGATCGACCGCGCCCGCACCAGCGGCAAGCACGTCATGGTCGCCGCCATCGAAAGCGGCAACGCGGCTTCAATCCGCCTGCACCAGCGCGCCGGTTTCAGCATCACCGGGCAGATGCCGCAAGTGGGCACCAAGTTCGGCCGCTGGCTCGATCTGACCTTCATGCAGTTGGCCCTCAACCCCGGCGCACAGCCACCGGACGCCCACAAGGAGTGATGTCGATGAACGCCGCCCAGTTGCGCCGCGTCAATGCTGAGAGCTTTGCCCACTATCGCCAGGGCCTGATCGATCTGCTGCTCGACGCCGTCGGTTACGGCGCCAGCGTCGGCTTCATGGCCGACCTCGATGCCGCCCAGGCGCGCGCGTATTTCGATGAGGTGCAGGACAACATCAACAAGGGCAGCACGCTGCTCTGGGTGGTGGTGAAGGACGAGCAGGTACTGGCCAGCGTGCAACTGGGCCTGTGCCAGAAGGCCAATGGTCTGAACCGCGCCGAAGTGCAGAAACTGCTGGTGCGCGAACACGCGCGCCGCCGTGGTCTCGGCCAGCAACTGATGCAGGCGCTGGAACTCGAAGCGCCCAAGCACAAGCGCGGCATGCTCTATCTCGACACCGAGGCCGGCTCGCCGGCGGAAGATTTCTACAAGGCGCTGGGCTACGTGCGCGTCGGCGAAATTCCCGATTACGCCTGCGACCCGAACGGCATCTACCGCCCGACCGCTCTCTATTACAAAGTCCTGCAAGGAGCCCAGCGATGATTCCTGGTCAATACCAGATCCAGCCCGGCGACATCGAACTCAACGTCGGCCGTCGCACCGTGAACCTGAAGGTCGCCAACAGCGGCGACCGGCCGATCCAGGTCGGTTCGCACTTCCATTTTTTCGAAACCAACGACGCGCTGACTTTTGATCGCGCGGCCAGTCGCGGCATGCGTCTGAACATTCCCGCCGGCACCGCTGTGCGCTTCGAGCCGGGCCAGAGCCGCGAAGTCGAGCTGGTCGATTACGCCGGGCATCGCCGGGTGTTCGGCTTTGCCGGACGCATCATGGGTGATCTCGACTGACTGATCGTTCCCACGCTCCGCGTGGGAATGCATCCCGTGACGCTCCGCGTCACAAAAGGCGGACGCAGAGCGTCCATGGCGGCATTCCCACGCAGAGCGTGGGAACGATCAAATTGAATCCCAAGGCAAGCACATGAAGATTTCTAGAAGCGCCTACGCCGACATGTTCGGCCCCACCGTCGGCGACAAGGTGCGCCTGGCCGACACCGAGCTGTGGATCGAGGTCGAAAAGGACTTCACCACCTACGGCGAGGAAGTGAAGTTCGGTGGCGGCAAAGTCATCCGCGACGGCCAGGGCCAAAGCCAGTTGCTCGCCGCTGAAGTGGTCGACACGCTGATCACCAACGCGCTGATCATCGACCACTGGGGCATCGTCAAGGCCGACGTCGGCCTCAAGGACGGGCGCATCGCCGCGATCGGCAAGGCCGGCAACCCTGACGTGCAGCCCAACGTGACCATCGCCATCGGCGCCGGCACCGAAGTGATTGCCGGCGAAGGCATGATCCTCACCGCTGGCGGCATCGACACCCACATCCACTTCATCTGCCCGCAGCAGATCGAAGAAGCGTTGATGAGCGGCATCACCACCATGATCGGCGGCGGCACCGGTCCCGCTACCGGCACCAACGCCACCACCTGTACCTCCGGCCCGTGGCATCTGGCGCGCATGCTCCAGGCCGCCGATGCCTTCCCGATGAACATCGGCCTCACCGGCAAAGGCAACGCCAGCCTGCCGGAGCCGTTGATCGAACAGGTCAAGGCCGGTGCCATCGGCCTCAAACTGCACGAGGACTGGGGCACCACTCCGGCGAGCATCGACAACTGCCTCAACGTTGCCGATCAGTACGACGTGCAGGTGGCGATCCACACCGACACCCTCAACGAATCCGGTTTCGTCGAAACCACCCTCGGCGCATTCAAGGGCCGCACCATTCACACCTATCACACTGAAGGTGCCGGCGGCGGCCACGCGCCCGATATCATCAAGGCCTGCGGTTTCCCCAACGTGCTGCCAAGCTCGACCAACCCGACCCGGCCGTTCACCCGCAACACCATCGACGAACACCTCGACATGCTGATGGTCTGCCACCACCTCGACCCG
Source organism: Pseudomonas sp. NPDC079367 (assembly GCF_044542195.1). NCBI lineage: Bacteria > Pseudomonadati > Pseudomonadota > Gammaproteobacteria > Pseudomonadales > Pseudomonadaceae > Pseudomonas > Pseudomonas sp. NPDC079367. The sequence continues at coordinate 59,096 of NZ_JBITTW010000019.1, read as the reverse complement.
AGCATTGCCGAAGATGTCGCCTTCGCCGAAAGCCGCATTCGCCGGGAAACGATTGCCGCCGAAGACATCCTCCACGACCTCGGCGCGTTCTCGATGATCAGCTCCGACAGTCAGGCCATGGGCCGCGTCGGTGAAGTCATCACACGCACCTGGCAGACCGCCGACAAGATGAAAAAACAGCGCGGCCCACTGCCCCAGGACGGTGAGGGCAACGACAACTTCCGCGCCAAGCGTTACATCGCCAAGTACACGATCAACCCGGCGATTACCCATGGCATCAGCCATGAAGTCGGCTCGATCGAAGTCGGCAAGTGGGCCGATCTGGTGCTCTGGCGCCCGGCGTTTTTTGGCGTGAAGCCGACGCTGATTCTCAAGGGTGGGGCGATTGCCGCGAGCCTGATGGGTGACGCCAACGCCTCGATTCCCACCCCGCAGCCAGTGCATTACCGTCCGATGTTCGCCAGTTACGGCGGCTCGCTGCATGCCACCAGCCTGACCTTTATCAGTCAGGCGGCGCAGGAGGCCGGGTTGGCGGAAGCGCTGGGATTGAAGAAGAAGATCGCCGTGGTCAAAGGCTGCCGTGACGTGCAGAAAACCGACCTGATCCACAACGATTATCTGCCGAACATCGACGTCGACCCGCAGACCTATCAGGTCAAGGCCGACGGTGTATTGCTGTGGTGCGAGCCGGCGGAAACCCTGCCGATGGCGCAGCGCTACTTCCTTTTCTGACGGCCGTTGCGCTGCCGGTTACAGACGCTCATGTCCGTCTCCGGCAGCGCTGCCTGATCAATCAGGAAACGCCCATGACATCTGCTGTTCGCTGTAGTTGTAATCCAGGCGCAGCTCGGTGCCTGCCGGGATATCCTGCGACGCGAACACCGTGTTGAGGATAAAGTCGCGGGTCACCTGTTTATCGCCTACCCATTGCTGCGCCTCGATATCGAAAGGCACGGTTTCCACGTTATAGCCACCCGGTGCCTGGCGAATCGGCTTGCCGGCCTCGTTGTATTCGAAATTGGAGTTGATTCGGGAAATGATGTTGTCGCCCAGTATGGCCAGCGGGTCGGGCAGCATTCGCCCCGGACCATATTGCAAGCGCACCCCGGCGAGCATGCTGAAGGTCTGTTCATGGGGATGCACGAACCTCGCAGGTGTGATGACACCTGCGTAAACGCCGATTGTCTCGCCTTTGGCAATGCGCCGGTTGGCCACCACCATCGACTGGCCGATCAAGGCCTTTTCGCCGGGGACTTGTACATCGGCTTCGGTAAACACCCGCCATTGCAGCTTCTCTTCGTAGAGCATCGCCACATCCTCATAACCTTCGTGCTTGATGTAGGGCTTGATCTGTTCGGAGGTGAACTGGTCACCGTTTTCGAAGCGCACCTTGGTCTGCAGTTTCCGAATGCGGATGGGCCTGCCGGCAACGTCACGTAGCGGGTATTTGCCATTGTTGGCGCGGTTGTATGTGCCGAGCTGATTACCGAGGAATGAGTAGCGCGTTTCGCTGCGCATCAGGTTCAGCTCGTGTGCCGTGTACGGTTTGATCGGCATCGATTCGGAGGCCAGATAGAACTGCTCCGACGCGCCGTCGTCATTGCGCGGCAGCTCCTCCAGGGCCATTTCGAACTCATCGTCGCTGCGTCGAGGTGAGCGGCGACTCTTGCGCGGCATGACCGTCTGGGGTGCGGAAACTGCAAAATCCTGCAAAGGATACCAATGGTTGCTCGCTGGATCGTGAGCCAACACCGGCCCCGAAGGTTGCATTTCGCTTGCCAGCCGGGCCCTATGCAACCCGGTTTGCGCATCGACGGCAAGCAACACCGTGCCGCCACCCTGAACATCGGCATAGTGTCGGCCCTTGAACGTACGAATGCCGTGCGCATCGGCATCAGGCAAGACGACCGACGGATGAATCAGGTACTGCTGCAGGGCGGGGACGTCGGCGCTGGCGGCTTGGGCGGAAGCGGACGTCGATGCATGCACTTGCACCCTTGGGGTCGTAGCCGTGTGCGAAGAGTCGACCGTGCTGCCGGCCGAATCAGGCGCATCGCCCGCAATCCTGCGGCTGACGGGGTCGGGCGTGAAGCGCGGGGTTTCCGGTCCGGGAGGGATCGAATCAACAGGCGTACGTGAGTGCTGAGGCCCATCGACACGGGGCGTGCCTGGCGTTGGTGGTTTGGGTTTGACTGGCATGTGTACATTTCCTTGTAAGAACTGCGCAGCGCCACGGTGAGAGTGGCGCTACGTCAATCGGCGTCCATTGCCGATCCTCAGCGCAAACTAGCAGACCGCTCAGCCGGTTCAAACCAGAGAAACATGTGCAAACAATAACCGTGAATGGCGACGCTACTCGACCAGCAAGCGCCCCAGACGCTGGCGCAACATACGGTTTTCCGCGCGCAGTTCATGGACTTCTTCGAGCAGGTCCAGCGCCAGGGCGACGCCTTCCCATTCCAGCTCCAGCTCGCGCCGCAGCTTGGCGGCGCGTTTGGCCAGGGCGAGTTCATAATCCGTGAAGCGCCAATCGCGCGGCTGCCCGCCCTGAGGTTCGAGGATGCCGTGCTCGACGATCTCGATCACGTAGACGTCCGGCAAATCGGCCGCCTCACAGAATTCTGCCAGGTCCAGTTGAACGATCAGGGGGCTGCTCATGTCGGGCTACTCCTTCGTCGGGTTCAGAAGTTCTCTCGCGGGTTGAACGCGGCTTTTTTCGCCAGTTCCTGCCACAACGCCTTGACCTCATCGTCGGACGCTTTAGGCATCACGGCCTTGAGCTGCACGAACAGATAACCGCGCTCACCGGCCTTGTTCAGCAGGCCATGGCCCTTGGCGCGCATGCGCTGGCCGTTCTGGCTGCCGGCCGGCACCTTGAGGTTGATCTTGCCGGTCAGGGTCGGCACGGCCACTTCAGCGCCCAGCGCCAGTTCCCAGGGTGCCAGTGGCAAGGTGATGATCAGGTTTTCGCCTTCAACATCGAATTTCGGGTGCGGCGCAAAACGAATGGTCAGATACAGATCGCCATTCGCTCCGCCGCCGATACCCGGTGCGCCCTGGCCCTTGAGGCGAATCCGCTCGCCATCGGTCACCCCGGCCGGAATTTTTACGTTCAGGCTCTTGCTGGTGTTGCTCACGTGCTGGCCGTGCGCGTTGTATTGCGGCACCTGGAAGGTGACTTTCTTCGATTCGTTCGACAGGGTTTCTTCGAGGAAGACCGGCAGTTCCATTTCCACGTCTTGCCCTCGGCGTCCGCGTGATTGGCGGCTCTCGGCGCCACCGAAACCGGGGCCGCGATTGCCGAAGATCGAACTGAAGAAGTCCGAGAAGTCGCCCGTGTCGGCACCGCCGCCGAAACCGCCACGGCTTTGCCAGCCCGGTGGGCCCTGGAACGGCTGACCGTGCTGGCCGTAACGGCGCAGTTCGTCGTATTCGGCGCGCTTGTCGGCACTTTTCAGTGCTTCATAGGCTTCCGAGGCGTCCTTGAACTTGGCCTCGGCGTCTTTTTCCTTGCTGACATCGGGGTGGTATTTGCGCGCCAGCTTGCGATAGGCCGCCTTGATGGCCTTGTCGTCGGCTGTCGGCTCCACGCCGAGTATCTTGTAATAGTCTTTGAAGTCCATTGAAGGATCACCATCCGTTATCGATTTCGCGCCGAGACCAGCGTGCGCCCGATTGGCGCGTGCCGGGTTGACCGATCTCATGGTTGTGACCGGGTGGCGCCGCAGAAGTTTATCGGCAGTGGACGGCGGTTCTGTTGACCGCCGATGTATCTGCCGGCCCATGCCAGCAAGTTTGGGGCGAACCGCGAGGTTTCAAGGCAACCGGGATGCGAAATAGCAGATGACCGGCCTTCGAATCTGCCGCGCACTGACATACACTGCGCGGCCGTTTTTTTGACCGGAACCGAAAGACATGAAAGACGCCTCTCCAGCCCGTGCCTGCGGCATCGACTTCGGCACGTCCAACTCCACCGTCGGCTGGCTGCGCCCCGGCATGGACACCATGATTGCGCTGGAAGACGACAAGATCACCCTGCCGTCGGTGGTCTTCTTCAACATCGAGGAACGTCGCCCGGTCTACGGACGTCTGGCGCTGCACGAATATCTGGAAGGCTACGAAGGCCGACTGATGCGCTCGCTCAAGAGTTTGCTCGGTTCCAAGCTGATCAAGCACGACACCAGCGTCCTCGGCACGGCGATGCCGTTCAAGGACCTGCTCGGGCTGTTCATCGGCCAATTGAAGAGCCGCGCCGAAGCCACCGCCGGTCGGGAATTCGAGCAAGTGGTGCTGGGCCGTCCGGTGTTCTTCGTCGATGACGATCCGCTCGCCGACCAGGAAGCCGAAGACACACTCGTGGAAGTGGCGCACAAAATCGGTTTCAAGGACGTGTCGTTCCAGTACGAGCCGATCGCGGCGGCCTTCGACTACGAGTCGACCATCGAGAAAGAAGAGCTGGTGCTGATCGTCGACATCGGCGGTGGTACCTCCGACTTCTCGCTGGTACGCCTGTCGCCCGAGCGGCGCGGTCTCGACAACCGTCACGATGACATCCTCGCCACCGGCGGTGTGCACATTGGCGGGACCGACTTCGACAAACAGCTCAGCCTGCAAGGCCTGATGCCCCTGTTCGGCTACGGCAGCCGGATGAAGAGCGGCGCCTACATGCCGACCAGCCACCACATGAACCTGGCAACCTGGCACACGATCAACTCGGTGTACTCGCAGAAGTCCACCCTGGCGCTGGGCAGCATGCGCTATGACATCGAAGACAACGGCGGTATTGATCGTCTGTTCAAGCTGATCGAACAGCGCGCCGGGCACTGGCTGGCGATGGAAGTCGAAGAAACCAAGATCCAGCTGACCCACACCGACAGCCGCCATGTGCCGCTGGATCGCATCGAGGCCGGGCTGAGCGTCGAGCTGAGCCGCGCGTTGTTCGAATCGGCGATCGAAGCACTGCTGGAGCGCGTGCGCGGCAGCGTTACACAGTTGTTGACTGATGCTGGGGTGGCGGTCGATCAGGTCGACACGGTGTTTTTCACGGGTGGTTCCAGCGGCATCCCGGCCCTGCGCAACAGCGTCTCGGCGATGCTGCCGAACGCGCGGCATGTCGAGGGGAATATATTTGGCAGCATCGGCAGCGGCCTGGCGATTGAAGCCATGAAGCGCTATGGCGCGATGGCCTGATCTGTCCTGAGCCCTGATCGTTCCCGCGCTCCGCGTGGGAATGCCGCCATGGACGCTCTGCGTCCGCTGTTGAGGCTGTGACGCGGAGCGTCACGGGATGCATTCCCACGCAGAGCGTGGGAACCATCTGGAGTTACACCATTCCTCCGAGCTTCAACTCACTCTTCAGATAAGCGTAATAAATCGGCCCCGCCACCACCCCCGGCAGGCCGAACGCGGCTTCGAACACCAGCATCGCCAAGAGCAACTCCCACGACTTGGCACTGATCTGCCCACCAACGATGCGCGCGTTGAGAAAGTATTCGAGCTTGTGGATAACGATCAGATAGCCCAGCGCCGCGATCGCCACCCAGATCGACAGCGACAGGCCGACGATGGTGATCAGCGTGTTCGACATCAGGTTGCCGATCACCGGCAGCAGGCCGAGCAGGAAGGTCAGCACGATCAGGGTTTTGGTCAGCGGCAGCTTGATGCCGAACATCGGCAGGATCACCGCGAGGAAGATTCCGGTGAACACGGTGTTGAGCAGGGAAATCTTGATCTGCGCGAAAACGATATTGCGAAACGCCTGCACCAGCAGATGCAAACGGTCGAACAAAGCGGCGGCCAGCGGCTTGCGCTTGGTCACGTCAGGGATGCGCTGCAGGGCGATGATCGCGCCCAGGACCATGCCGATCAGCAGGGTGACGAACATGTGCGCAGCGTCCTTGCCGACCAGTTGCAGGTCGGCCAGGTGTTTGCTCGCCCACTCACCGATCGCCACGCGAAATTCAGCGGCACTGGCCGGCAGATAGGCGTCGATGAACGGCGGCAACTGCCCTCGCGCGCGATCGACTACGCCCATGAATTTGTCGAGGGAGGCGCCGGGGTTTTCTGCTTCGTGCAACAGGAAACTGATGGCTCCGGCGAAAATCAGCGCCAGCACGCTCACGACCAGCGTGCCGAGCAGCGCCACCGCCAACCAGCGCGCACGCCGTCCTTCGATCAGCCGTTGCAGTTGCGGGGTAAGCATGTTGACCAGCTCGAACACCAGCAACCCGGCCAGCAGGCTCGGCAACAGGCGTAGCGGCAGCACCAGCAGCAAACCGCCAAAAATGATGATGCAACTGACCCAGAACACAACATGACGCTGAGAAAACGTTGGCATACAGCCTCAAAACGAACGGCGTGAAAGGATGGGCAGTCTGCCAGCGATCCGGTGCCGAAGCGAGCGCAGACCCTGGGTCGTCGTCGCGCCGCAAAGATCGCAGCCTGCGGCAGCGCCTACAGAATCACGATCTGATGGAGGAGCTGCCGAAGGCTGCGATCTTTTGATCTTATTTCTTCTTCAGGCAATCGCTCATGAATGCCTTGCGCGCATCGCCGGTCAGCGCTTTGGTTTTCGCATCGGCATTGCAGGTGGTCATCTTCTGCTGTTGCGGCGTCAGCACCTTGCCATCGTTGGCCGCAGGCGCCGCTTTCAGGCAGGTGCTCATGAAAGCCTTGCGCTCGTCGCCCTTCAGACTTTTGGCAGTCGCATCGGCATTGCAAGTGGTCATCTTGTTCTGTTGCGCCGTGGCGGCGAAACCCTGGGAACACAGGAGCAGCCCGATCATCAACAACGGCACACGCAACATCTTCATGGAGTTTTCTCCTTGTTGCCGCACCGATGGATGCGGCCTCTGTCGCAGTGTAGTCAAAGCTTGTTACACCTTCCTGCCCTGAAGGTGGCTGCGCCGGTATTGCTCCGGCGTGCATCCGGCTTGACGGGCAAACATGGCGATGAACGCCGAGCCGCTGCTGTAGCCGAGGTCGAAAGCGATTTCCTGCACCGAGCGCGACGTCTCCAGCGCTTCGATCGCCGCCAGATAACGCAAGCGCTGGCGCCATTCACCAAAGCTCATGCCCAGCTCACGAACGAACTGGCGCGCCAACGTCCGCTCGCTGACATGCACTTGGGCGGCCCAATGCGCCAAGGGTTGGTTGTTGCCGGGCTCGGCCTGCAAGGCTTCAAGAATCGTCAGCAAGCCGGGACTGCTTGCATACGGCAGATAACATTCCTGCACCGGCGCCTGTTGCAGTTGATCGACCAGTACCTGAGCCAGACGCCGATCGGCCTCGTGCTCGGGAATCTTTACATCGCGGGCGGCGAAGTCCTTGAGAATCGCTTTGAGAATGTCGCTGATCGCCAGTGTGCAGGCGCGCGTCGGCAGCCGCGTGCAGACGTCGGAATCAAGGCATACCGCGCGGTAGTTGACCGGCTGATGGCTGTAGAAACTGTGCTCGACCTCGGGTGGCACCCACACCGCGTATTGCGGCGGCGACATGAAGCGGCTGCCCTCGACATCCATGTGCAGCACGCCATGGGCCGCATACTCGAGCGTGCCCCACGGGTGTCGGTGCGGCGCGGCAAATTCGTGGGCAGTGAAATCGGCGTAGCGGAAATACACCGCCGAGGGCAGTTGGCTGAAATCGAGCAGATCGATGTGTTTGCTGTTCATGCTGTCCGAATGCAGAGGCGGGTTGTCCGTTTTGCAGTATAGGCCTGCATCCAGACAAGGGATAATCGCGCTTCATCAACGTACTGGTTTTGTCTCATGCAATACGCGTTTCCCCTGCTGGCGATTTTCATCTGGGCCGGCAACACCGTGATCAACAAACTGGCGGTCGGAGCGATTTTTCCGGCCGAGATCGGCTTCTATCGCTGGCTGCTCGCCGGCGTGCTGTTCACTCCATTCATGCTCAGGAAAGTCATCGCGCACTGGCCGCAGATTCGGCCAAATCTGCGGCGGATTTTCATTCTCGGTGTGCTCGGCATGGCGGTGTATCAGAGCCTCGCCTATTTCGCTGCAACACTGACCACCGCGACCAACATGGGCATCATCCTGTCGTTGATGCCATTGATGTCGCTGGCGATGGCGATCATCAGCCTCGGCCAGCGCCTGACCGCTGGTGCCTTGGTCGGCGCAGTACTGTCGTTTGCCGGCGTGCTGGTGGTGGTGTCGTCCGGCAGCCTCGGTGCGCTGCTGCAACATGGGGTCAATCTGGGCGATGCGATGATGCTGATCGCGACGCTGGCCTACGCGGTCTACAGCACGCTGTTGAAAAAGTGGCAGCTGCGTTTGCCGCCGCTGGTGTTGCTGTATTTGCAGGTGCTGGTGGCGATTGTGGTGTTGTTTCCGCTGTTTGCGGTTTCGCCGAAGACCGGGCTGAACCTGCATAACGTGCCGCTGGTGCTGTACGCGTGCCTACTGGCTTCAATGGTCGCACCGCTGGCGTGGATGCAAGCAGTGCAGCGGCTGGGACCGAGTCGGACGACGTTGTTTTTCAACCTGCTGCCACTGATTACCGCGTTGATTGCGGCAGTGGTGTTGAAGGAGCGGTTGGCGATGTATCACCTGGTGGGCGGGTTGTTGACCTTGGGTGGGGTAGTTTTGTCGGAGCGCTGGACCACGGTGCTGGGCCGCCGGATCAGCGTCCCCTGATTGAAAAAGATCGTGCTTTCATAAACCAGCTGCCGCCAGTCGCGCCGCATGCTCGACAAACAACCGCACCGGATCCGCGCCCTTGCCCACCAGCCCCAGCGACTGATTGACGATGTCGAAATGATCCAGCGGATAGTCATCACCGATCACCGTGCCCAGATGCGAGCTATAACGGCCGACCATGCCATCGCACTGCCCTCGCTCGCGGACGAAGGTTCTGGCGAACAACCGACAACTGCGATTCGTCCCGTCGACAAGATTGCCGCCCCGATCGGTCTTGCCCGGTTGCAGCGTCCCCGACCAGGAGTAGTAACGCACACCGTTGACCTCTTCCGGCCCCTGCCCACCCCAGGTTTGCGGCAGCCCCTGCGGATAACGCTGATTGAACAAGGCGGCGCCCGCCGTGGTCAGCGATTGGTGGGAGGCGTGGATATCCACCGGCAGTTTCGGCCCGTGATACCCGGTGTCGAGCAATGCCATGAGCCAGCCGATCAGGCGCAGCGACGCTTCGAGCAAGCGACCCTTGGCGCTGTTGGCGGGATAGTGCTTTTCCAGATAATCGGCCAGTTCAGAGCCCTGATTCGGCCCGGCCACCGAGGTCACCGAGGCGACCAGATCCGGACGCTTCGCCGCCGCATACCGTGCGGTCAGCGCGCCCTGGCTATGACCGAACAGGTTGACTTTTTGCGCCCCGGTCTCGCGCAGGACTTCCTCGATCCGCGCCAGCAACTGCTCACCGCGCACCTCGGTGGAGTTGAGCGGCGAGACCTGCACCGCAATCACCGTCGCACCACCACGGCGCAAGGCCTTGATGATGCCGAACCAATACGGGTAAAGCACCAGCCGGACAAAGCCGAGCATGCCTGGCACCAGCACCAGTGGATAACGTGTCGACATGGGTTACATCCTTGTGCGCGGTGAGTGAACACTTGATCTGCAAGACGCCCGCCAAGCATCCACCATGACGGTGACAACTCAACAATCAGCCTGCTTCAAGTATCGCTCCCGGCCACGGTGGCGCGGCAAATCGCATAAAACTTTCGCTTCGCTCAAGACTCACACCCTGGGTAGCGACCGCGTCTTCAGAACGTGGCGCTTATCGGATTAGCCTCCAGGAGAATGAAATGAGTGACCTGCATTTGTCTGATGTTCAAACCCTGCGTGAACGTGCGCGGCAACACGTGGAAAACGGCGCGGTCACCGAGGGCTACAACGCGAACCGTGAAGAAATACTGCGCTTGCTCAACGAGTCGCTGGCCACCGAGCTGGTGTGCACCTTGCGCTACAAGCGCCACTACTTCATGGCCAACGGCCTGAAAGCCAATGTCGCCGCCGATGAATTCCTCGAACACGCCAATCAGGAAGCCGAGCATGCTGATCGCCTCGCCGAACGCATCGTGCAACTGGGCGGCGAGCCGGAGTTCAATCCCGACCTGCTGAGCAAGCTGTCCCACGCGCAGTACGTGGCCGGCAATTCGCTCAAGGAAATGGTGTACGAAGACCTGGTGGCCGAGCGCATCGCCATCGACAGCTACCGCGAAATCATCCAGTACATCGGTGACAAGGACCCGACCACCCGCCGCATCTTCGAAGACATCCTCGCCCAGGAAGAAGAGCACGCCGACGATATGGCGGACATCCTCAACGACCTGTAACCCTTAAAAGCAAAAGATCGCAGCCTTCGGCAGCTCCCACAGTTGGAATGCATTCCCCTGTAGGAGCTGCCGAAGGCTGCGATCTTTGGCTTCTGCCCTGCTTACTTGCTGGGTTTGACGGTCACCGGTGCCTTGCCCTGCTTCATCTGCTCAAGCAACGGCGCACACTGATTCGGCTCGCCACCGCTAGGCGCGACCAGCGCCAGCAGTCCCGCCGCCGGTGCGGCAATCACGCCCAATGCAACCATCCCCGCGCCGCGCAGCATCAGCGGCACCGCTTTAACACCGGCATCCGGCTTGATGAACTTGCCGCGCACATACAGCGGCGAGCGCAGCGAGATCAAACGCCAGCCCTTGGATTCCGGAGTGACGGTCAAATCGAGTTGCTCGGTGGCCATGTTCGCCGTGCCATCGATGTAGATGATCGCGTTCTCGGTATCGAAGACAAACAGCCGCGTGGTGGCCAGGCCGGTCTTGATGTCGAAGTCCGCCGCCGCGCAGTTGATCTTCACTTCCTTGTCGCCAAAGATCTTGCCGACCACGTAGTTACCGACATTGAGCCCGGCCAGTTCCATCAGCTCACGGCTGATCGCACCGTCGTTGATCAACATCTTCAGATTACCGTTGGCGCCGCCGAGCAGCTTCGCCACGGAGTTGCCCCGCCCGCTGATATCGGCATCACCGTTGAGCTCACCGAAACTGGTTTTCATCGGCTCGAAGGTCGGGAACAGCTCTTTGAGTTTGAATTTGCGTGCGGTCAAGCGCGCCCGGCCTTCCAGCGGCTCGGTGCGGCCATTGAGGCGGATCTGCGCATCCAGCGTGCCGCCAGCGACGCCAAAGCGCAGCGGCTCCAGGCTGAGTTCGCCGTCGTTGAGTTTCAGGTGGGTATAGAGGTCGTTGAACGGCAGCTTCTCGCTGTGGACGATGCGCTTGCCGGTGAACTCGACGTCGGCATCCATGGCGCGCCAGCGATCGGTCTTGAACTCTTCGACCGGCAGGACTTTGTCCGTTGGCTGCTTGCTCGCGCCGCCACGAGCCTTTTGCTCGGTGTTGGAATCGGCGCCGATCAGCGGTGCGAGGTCGGCGAACAGCAATTGATTGGAAACCAACGCGCCACTGAGTTTCGGCCGTGGCTGGCTGGCCACGTAGGTCAGGTCGCCGTGGATGTCGCTGTCGCCGATCTTGCCGTTGAATTTTTCATAAGTGAATTTCGCCCCGGCCGCGTCATGCAGCTTGGCGATCAGGTGGCCGTCAGTGGAATACGGTGGGGTGTCCGGCAGGGTCACGCCGGTCAGCGGGTAAAGATTGCCGAGACTGTCGCCAGCGAGTTTCAAGCGAAGGTCGAGAGCGCCGAGATTCAGCGGGTCAGTCAGGGTGCCGGCCAGTTCGATACGCGTGTCGCCAATCTTCGCCTGGGCCTGTAACGGGAACGGTCTGTTCGCGTCCTGCAACGCCAACAGCCCGCCGATCTTGCCCTGCCCGGTAAGGTTCTGCGCGTGGTACTGGCCTTTGACCTTAAGTGCAAAGGCGTAGTCCTGCGGGGCGCCGCCCTTGTCCTGGGCAGTTTTCGCCGCTTTGTCGCCGACGATTTCGCTGAATGGAATCGGCTTGCCGAGCGGGTCGATCAGCACGTCGAGATTGGTTTTCAGGGTCTCATCGTCGAGGGTCACATGGCCCTTGTCGAAACCGATGGCGCCGATGTCGACCACCCAGTTCGACGGTTCGGCGTTCGGGTCTTTGGGATCGAACTTGAACGTCCAGTTGGCGCGGCCATCGGCCAGACGTTGCAGCTCAGCGTTCGGCTCGGTCAGGTCGATGCGCGGAATCACTACGCGCTGCGCCAGCAGGGCCAGCGGCGAAATGCGCAACTCGACGCGCTTGAGCGTGACCATTTGCGGTTGTTTCGACCAGTCCGGGTTGCCCAGGCTCAAGTCCTCGGCGACCACGTGCGGCCACGGCACCCAGGCGCGCCAGCCGCCTTCTTCCGGCTCGCGCCGCCAGATCACCGCGAGGTTGCCATTGATGGCAAACGCCCGATGCAGCTCTTCCGAGACTTTGGCATTGATGGTCGGTTTGATCCGGTTCCAGTCGAAAAACACGATGATCAGAATCAAGGCTGCCAGCAGCAGCGCAACGATGGCGAAGGTCCAGCTGAAGATTTTTCCAGTGCGCGTCATGCACAAAGCTCCTGATCACGACCGCACGCCGATTACCCGACGCACAGCTGAAACGGCAGACCGAAGCGGCCCCTGTGCAGTCTGTGACTGGCGAAAGGCCCGCAGGTTTAATCGAAAGGCAGTTTAAGCCATAAAAAGCCCGGCAAACCTGACCGATCGGTCGAGCAGTGTTACCGCGACCCGCACTTTTGCGAGGCGCGAGTGAGTCGAAAATACCCACGACGGTGCAAAACCGTCGCCCGCAAAGGCGCGGGCTAGAGCCTTCGCACGGAACAATCAATTCTGTTGATTATTACCATTGCGTTTATGAACTTTTATATCGACTTATCGAGAGTAGCATTGCCTTCGTACCCACTTTATCGCCCTCCCAAGGAGCCACCATCATGAAACGTCAATTACTGCTCAGCCTTACCCTGTCGATGCTAGCCAGCACTGCTTTCGCTCTGCCCGCTGCCGATCAGGCGACTCCACAAGTCAAAGACAGCCACTCGGTGTTCAGCCAGACGCTCGCTGAAGACGGCTACGACAAAACTCCACAAGGCCAGACCCTGGCTGAAGATGGCTACGACAAAACCCCACAAGGCCAGACCCTGGCTGAAGATGGCTATGACAAAACCCCACAAGGCCAGACCCTGGCTGAAAACGGCCGCAACCGTCTCGAAGAAAAAGGCCTGGTAGAAGACGGCTACGACAAGACCCCACAAGGTCAAGCCCTCGCCGAAGGTGGCGGTGACCGTGTCATCGAACGCAACAGCGCTGTGAGCTGAGCCCATGACGGCCCGGCAAAAAAGCCCAATCGGCGGATTGGGCTTTTGACTTTTCAACTTCTGTAAACCCTCCCTGCACGACTCCCCGTTCGACGCCGACAAAGCCGATTTGCTAGAGTGCGGCGCTTGTCCTGCCGAAGAACACACCTTGCGATGCTGCCCCGCGCCGAACAGAAACAACAGACCCGCAATGCCCTGATGGACGCTGCCCGCCACCTGATGGAAAGCGGCCGAGGATTCGGCAGCCTGAGCCTGCGCGAAGTGAGCAAGACCGCCGGCATCGTGCCCACCGGTTTCTACCGTCACTTCGCCGATATGGACGCGTTGGGGCTGGTGCTGGTCAGCGAAGTCGGCCAGACCTTCCGCGAGACCATTCGCTTGGTGCGTCACAACGAATTCGTCATGGGCGGCATCATCGACGCTTCGGTGCGCATCTTCCTTGATGTGGTCAACGCCAACCGCTCGCAATTTTTGTTTCTCGCCCGCGAACAGTACGGCGGCTCACTGCCGGTACGTCAGGCGATCGGGCGCCTGCGCGAAAACATCAGCGCCGACCTCGCTGCAGACCTGGCGCTGATGCCCAAGCTGCAACATCTGGACATCGCCGGTCTGAGCGTGATGGCCGACCTGATCGTCAAATCAGTATTCGCCACCCTGCCAGACATCATCGACCCGCCGGCCGAAGCCCTGCCCGAGCATCTGACCCCGCAAGCGAAGATCACCCAGCAATTGCGCTTCATCTTCATCGGCCTCAAGCATTGGCAGGGCCTGGGCAGTACCGAGTAGTCCCTTCTCCACCATTGACACCCAAGCCTCCAACTGTGGGGCGGGCTTGCTCGCGAAGGCGTCATGCAAGTCACCTTGATTAATCAACTGACCCACTGCCTTCGCGAGCGAGCCCGCTCCCACAAGGGTCATGCGTCGCAGCCTCGCTTTGGTGCATGACAAATCCTTCATGCACCAAAACCTTCCAGAATCCCCGCACCTGTTGAAAGATCAGCCACGCGCCGTCAGCCATTTCCTACAGATGGGCCGGTTGGCGCGACGCTTGCTCTAGCCCATTCAACGTTCATTGCTGGAAGCTTTCCGATGCTGGTGATTCATCGCAGAATCGACCCTCAACCCGTCTGGGCCGCCGAGTTGCACCTGACCTTCGAAGCGCGCAGCAAAAGCCGTTTGCGCTGTTTCAGTGCCGAAGGCGAAGACGTCGGGTTGTTTTTGGAGCGCGGCCAGCCACCGCTGTATGACGGCGAATGTTTGCAGGCCGAAGACGGCCGTGTCGTGCGCGTCTACGCCCGTCCCGAACAACTGCTGCATGTCACGTGCGCCAATGCGTTCGAACTGACGCGCGCGGCTTATCACCTCGGCAACCGCCATGTCGCCCTGCAAGTTGGCGATGGCTGGCTGCGCCTGCTCGACGATTACGTACTCAAGGCCATGCTCGAACAGCTCGGCGCCCAGGTCGAGGCTATCGAAGCGCCGTTCCAGCCGGAACACGGCGCATATGGGGGCGGCCACCATCATTCCCGCCACGGCGACGAAGACTTCAACTACGCGCCAAAACTTCACCAGTTCGGCGTGCGCCTGTGAATCCGGCCTGGGCGCTGCTGCGTCTGGCCAGTCCGCAATTGCCGATTGGTGGCTACAGCTATTCCCAGGGTCTGGAAATGGCGGTGGATAACGGCCGGGTCCACACCCCTGACGCCGCCCGCCGCTGGATCAGCGATCAACTGCTGCTCAATCTCGCCCGCTTCGAAGCGCCGCTGTTGTTGGCGCATTGCCAAGCCGCAGCAGATGAAAACTGGGCCGAACTACGGCAGCTCTGCGAGAGCCATCGCGCCAGCCGCGAAACCCGCGAGCTGCATCTGGAGAGCCGGCAGATGGGTTACTCCTTGCAGCAGCTGCTGAACGGTCTGCCGGAACTCGATGCGCCCGCCCGCGACTTTCTTGACCAGACCGCAGAACCGCACCTGGCCTTGTGCTGGGCACTGGCAGCACGCGCCTGGGGCATCAGCCCACAGGACGCGCTTGCCGCATGGCTGTGGAGCTGGCTGGAAAACCAGCTCGCCGTGTTGATGAAAACCCTGCCGTTGGGCCAGCAAGCGGCCCAGCGTCTGACCAGCGAACTGCTGCCGCTGCTGCAACAGGCGCAGCACGACGCAAGCCGAATCAATCCCGAACACATCGGCAGTGCCGCTTTTGGTCTGTCCCTGGCGTGCATGGCCCATGAACGCCAGTACAGCCGCCTCTTCCGCTCTTAGGCCTGTTTATTTTTGGAGAATGAAATGGATACACAACCTCTGCGCGTCGGCATCGGCGGCCCGGTCGGGTCCGGCAAGACCGCGTTGACCCTGGCCCTGTGCCTGGCCCTGCGCGAGCGCTACAACCTCGCCGTGGTCACCAACGATATCTACACCCGCGAAGACGCCGATTTCCTGGTGCGCAACGAAGCCCTCGCGCCGGAGCGCATCATCGGCGTGGAAACCGGCGGCTGCCCGCACACGGCGATCCGCGAAGACGCCTCGATCAACCTTGAAGCGGTCGATCAATTGAACCGGCGCTTTGCGGGCCTGGATCTGATTCTGGTCGAATCCGGTGGCGACAACCTCTCAGCGACCTTCAGCCCGGAGCTGTCCGACCTGACCATCTACGTGATCGACGTTTCCGCCGGCGACAAGCTGCCGCGCAAGGGCGGCCCGGGGATCTGCAAGTCCGACCTGCTGGTGATCAACAAGATCGACCTCGCACCGCTGGTGGGCGCCTCGCTGGAAATGATGGACAGCGACACCAAACGCATGCGCAACGGCAAGCCGTTCGTGTTCAGCAACCAGAAAACCGGTCAGGGCCTTGAGCAAATCATCGCCTTCATCGAACGTCAGGGCCTGCTGACCGCTGCCTGATTCACTTATCAACAAGGAAGCTTATCCATGACACTCAAACGCATTCTTGGCGCCGTGGCGCTGCTGCTGACACCGGCACTGGCCTTCGCTCACCCGGGGCATGGCGCCAGCGGCCTCGTCGCGGGTATCAGCCACCCGATCGGCGGTCTCGACCATTTGCTGGCAATGCTCGCCGTCGGCTTGTGGGCGGCGCAGCAACAAGGCGCGGCGCGTTGGGCGCTGCCGTGCACGTTTGTTGGCACCATGCTGCTGGGCGGTTTGCTCGGTTTTGAAGGGCTTGAGTTGCCGGCGCTGGAAAGCGGGATTGCCGCTTCGGTATTGGCGCTGGGCCTGGCGGTAGCCCTAGCGGTGCGTCCGCCGCTGGTGATGGCGGTGGCAGCGACGGCGCTGTTTGCGCTGTTCCACGGCGTGGCGCATGGCTTGGAACTGCCGGAGATGAGCAGTCCTTGGGCGTATGCGGCCGGGTTTGTCGCGGCGACAGCTGTTTTGCATGCGCTCGGTTATGGCGTGGTGCGCGTGTTGCCGCAGGCAGCGGCGCCATTGGTGCGACTGGCTGGGGCTGCATCGGCGGCGACTGGGGTGTGGTTGTTGGCGGGCTGATTGGTTATCGCCTGAACTGTCCCCTTCGCGAGCAAGCCCGCTCCCACACTGGATTTGTGGCGAGCACAAAACCTGCGGGAGCGGGCTTGCTCGCGAAAGCGGCCCATCAGACACCCGGCCTCTAAAGGCTGCCTCTCTGCTACCATGTCGCGCAATCGCCCCAGCCCGTGACGACCTCCGCCCATGCCCCACGCTTCCCGCTCCACCGCCCTGCCCGAATTGACCGCCCTGTTTGGCCAAGTGCAGCAGCACTTCCTCGACGTGATCGTGCCGCTGTGGCAAGGCCCGGGCTGGAACGCCGACATGGCGTTACCGTATGAGGCGCTGGACGCCGCGCATCAACCGCTGCCAGCACAACGTTATCGGGCGATGGCCTGCGCACGGCAGCTGTATGTGTTCTCCAGCCTGATCGGGGTTGTGGATAACGCCGAAGTCCGTGCGGCGGCGCTGTTTCGTTCTCTACAACGGCATTTCCATGATGCCGAGCACGGCGGCTGGTTCTACAGCATTGATGCGCAAGGCAAGCCGCTGGATCAGCGCAAGGATCTCTACACCCACGCCTTCATCCTGTTCGCCTGCGCGCATTACTGGGGCAAGTCTCGCGACTCGCTAGCGGAATCGACATTGAACGCCGCGCTGGAAATCATCGGCCGCCGTTTCGCCACCGGTGACGGCTTGTACGAAGCCTGCCTGGAGCGCGACTGGCTCACCCTGCAGACCGGCCCACTGCAAAACCCGTTGATGCATCTGGCCGAAGCCTTCCTCGCCACTCTCGCCGTACGCGAAGATGCGCACACGCAACAAGCCCTGCTTGAGTTATGCACAGCCATGCACAAGCAATTCGTCGATCCGCAATACGGCATGTTGATGGAAAAGCCGCTGGGCGCTGTGGATAACTGGTATGAGCCGGGGCATCAGTTTGAATGGTATTTCCTGCTCGAATCGTCGCCGCTGTTCCGCGATTCGAAACTGCACCGGGCGTTGGATCGGGCATTCGTCTTTACCGAACAATATGGCGTGCTGGAATCTTGCGGCGCCGTACGGGCGATGCTTGATCTGGAAGGTAACGGAAGGCCAAGGGATTCGACGCAGCGGATCTGGGCTCAGGCCGAATACCTGCGCGCGCTGACACTGCGCCCGGAAAGTGAAGCGTCAGTGCTGCGCCAGTTGCAGGCGTTGCAGCAGCGGTTTCTGCATGCCGGCGGCTGGCATGAGTGTCGCGATGAGAATGGAGAGGTCAGCCGCAAGGACATGCCTTCGACCACGCCTTATCATTTGGCGACTTGTTACAGCGGTCTAGCTGAATATCTGCGCTGACTTACAGATCGCTTTTGCGAGCAAGCTCGCCCCCACCTTGATTGTGCTGTTCACCGATAGTGTGTCCGGCGCACTTTCATTGTGGGAGCGAGCCTGCTCGCGAATGGCCTCAGCGCGGTCTCAGGCCTTGTTGCGCTCGATGGCAAACCCGGCCCAGGTCTGGCTTACCGGCATCAGCTCCAGGCTGTTGATGTTGATGTGCGCCGGGGTGTTCATCACCCAGAAAATCGTCTCGGCGATGTCCTGCGGCTGGATCGGCTCGGCGCCGGCGTAGGTCGCGTTGTAGCGCTCCTGATCGCCGGCGAAACGCACCAGCGAGAACTCGCTTTCGCACAGGCCGGGTTCGATGTTGCTTACTCGTACGCCGGTGCCCTGCAGGTCGCAACGCAGGTTCAGCGAGAACTGTTTGACGAACGCCTTGGTTGCGCCATACACGTGGCTGCCCGGGTACGGGTAGTTGCCGGCGATAGAGCCGAGGTTGACGATGCCGGCGCCACGGCCGTGGGCGATCAGCCGTGGCAGCAGGAGGCGGGTGGCGTACATCAGGCCTTTGACATTGGTGTCGACCATGGTGTCCCAGTCATCCAGATCGCACTTCGGCGCCGGGTCGACGCCGAGCGCCAGGCCGGCGTTGTTGATCAGGCCACGGAGTTTGGCGAAGGACGGCGGCAGGTTGGCGATTGCCTCCTCCATCGCCTTGCGATCACGCACATCAAGGACAAGGCCGTGCACTTCAGTCTGCTTCGACAGTTCCGCGCACAGGGCATTGAGGCGTTCTTCACGACGGCCGGTCAGCACCAGTTTCCAGCCAGCTTCGGCAAAACGACGGGCACAGGCTTCACCAAAACCGGACGTAGCGCCGGTGATAAACAGGGTGTTGGACATCGTGTTCTCCTTGCTTCGGCTGCCACGGCAGCCCTTGGAATAGAAAATCAGCAGGCAGCATGCCCGCCCTCGCATTCTCGAGCAACCATTGCCCCATGCAGGGGGCCGACGGCTGCGCCTACATGGGACGAGTTTCAGATCAAAATTTGATCAACGGCCGCTATCCCTTGCCAGGCGTGGCCTGTAGCCATGTGCACGCATGTTATCCACAGTCTGCTCCACAGTTTTCGGGGGCAAGTACAAAGGCGCAAAGCCGCGCCACACAAGGCGTTGCGGGCGAAATGGAAAGTTTTTTGCTTGACCCTGAGACGATGGATGTGCGGGACAGGGCATTTTGCACGACGGACGGTGCCACCGGGTGATTGCGCGAGGCCAGCAACTACGGCCCTCAGCGAAGTCTTTCCAGAGTTTAGTCACAGACTTATCCACAGGCCTGGTCAAAGGAAATGGCTGTCGCCCCGGTTGCCAAAAAAAGGTTGACAACGACGTCTGCCGCTCCTGTAAAAAAGCCTGATCAAAAAACAATCATAGCCTTGAAGGCCACGTTTTATATGGCCTGCAGCCATATACACCCACGTTATTCACAGCCGGTTCCACAGTAACCGGGGACAAGTCAAAACTGTGGAAAAACAGCCATTTGCAGCGTCTATATGTCGCGCTTTGACAGCTTGGTGAATTTGTTTTCCACAATTGCGAGGCCCCGCGCAGATCAACTGTGGGGGCGGGCTTGCTCGCGAAAGCGGTGAGTCAATTAACACGGTGGTTTTTTGACACACTTCTTTCGCGAGCAAGCCCGCTCCCACAGGGATTTGTGGAGGATCTGGAAAAGAAAAGCCCCGGGACTCTCGTCGCCAGGGCTGTGTACAACCGCGAGAAAATCAGTGCCCGCCCAGATAGGCGTTACGTACCTCCTCGTTCACCAGCAACTCTTTACCTGTGCCGGATAGACGGATTTCGCCGTTGACCATCACATACGCGCGATCCGACAGCTTGAGCGCATGGTTGGCATTCTGCTCGACCAAAAAAATCGTCATCCCGGTTTTCGCCAGTTCACGCAGGGTGGCGAAAATCTGCTTCACCACGATCGGCGCCAGCCCCAGGCTTGGTTCATCGAGTAGCAACAGCTTCGGCCGACTCATCAGCGCACGGGCGATGGCGAGCATCTGCTGTTCACCGCCAGACATGGTCATCGCCCGCTGATTGCGCCGCTCTTCAAGCCGTGGAAACAGCTCGAACATGCGCTGCATGTCCTCTTTGGCGTACTTGTCGCCAATCGGGATGGTGCCCATCAGCAGGTTTTCCTCTACGGTCATGTCGGGGAATACCCGCCGCCCTTCCGGCGACTGCGCAATGCCGTTGGAGGCAATGTAATGGGATGACTTGTGCGTGATGTCGACACCTTGATAAAGGATCTGCCCGCCCGCAGCTCTCGGCTGGCCGAAGATCGACATCAGCAAGGTCGACTTGCCCGCGCCGTTGGAGCCGATGAGGCTGACGGTCTCGCCTTCGTTGATCTGCAGTGAAACACCTTTGAGGGCCTGGATCGGGCCGTAGAACACGTCCAGATTGCGCAGTTCGAGGATCGGTTGGCTCATACCAGCTCCTCTTCGTCGGCGCCCAGGTAGGCTGCGATCACTTTCGGGTCGTTGCGGATCGCTTCCGGCCCGCCCTCGGCGATGACAATGCCGTGGTCGAGAACCACGATGTGATCGGAAATGCTCATGACCATGCCCATGTCGTGTTCGATCAGCACCACGGTCAGATCGTGCTCGTCGCGCAGCAGCCGGATCATCGCGCTGAGCGCTTCGGTTTCCTGAGGGTTGAGGCCGGCGGCCGGTTCGTCGAGGCAAATGATCTGCGGTCGCGTGCACATCGCCCGGGCGATCTCCAGACGCCGTTGCTGGCCGTAGGACAACTCGCCGGCGAGACGGTTGGCGCAGTCGACCAGATCAACCACTTCCAGCCAGTAGAACGCGACATCCAGCGCGTCGCTCTCGGCCTTGCGATAGCCCTTGGTGTTGAGGATGCCGGCGAGCATGTTGCGGTTGACCCACATGTGCTGCGCCACCAGCAGGTTTTCCAGTACCGACATTTCCTTGAACAGGCGAATGTTCTGGAAGGTACGGGCAAGACCTGCACGGTTGACCAAGTGAGTACCGCCAAACATTTTGTAGTACAGGCGGCTCAGGAAGGATTTCGGCGAAACGAAATCGGTCGGTTTGAACGACTCGCCAAGCAACTGGATGACGTTGGTCTGCTGGCCGCGCACGTTGAGTTCGATCTTGCCGCCCGTGGCCTTGTAGAAACCGGTCAGGCAGTTGAACACCGTGGTCTTGCCGGCGCCATTGGGGCCGATCAAGGCGAAGATAGAATTGCGTTTGACCTTCAGGCTGACATCGCTCAAGGCCTTGATGCCGCCGAAATGCATCATCAGTTTTTCAACAGAGAGTACGACTTCACTCATGGCGCAGTCCTCTCGTAGTGAATGGCCCCTTTGCGTGGTTTGACCCCGGTGCGACTGATGCGAATCAGCCCGCGCGGTCGCCAGATCATCATCAACACCATCAGGATGCCGAACAGCAGAACGCGGTATTCAGCGAAGCCGCGCAGCAGTTCCGGAGCGACGGTGAGCACGAACGCGGCGATGACCACGCCGATGGTCGAGCCCATACCGCCGAGTACGACGATGGCCAGAATCAGCGCCGATTCGAAGAAGGTGAATGAAGTGGGGTTGACGAAGCCTTGATAGGTGGCGAAGAACACCCCGGCCAGACCCGCCGTCGACGCACCGATGGTGAACGCCGAGAGCTTGACCAGCACATGGTTGAGGCCCATCGAGCGGCAGGCGATTTCATCTTCACGCAGGGCTTCCCAGGCGCGACCGACCGGCATTTTCACCAGCCGATGCTTGACGTAAAGCACCGCCAGCACCACGAGGAACAACACCGCGTAGATGAAGTAGTACTTCACGTCCGGGTTGTAGGTCAGGCCGAAGAACTCGTGAAACGGCACCCCGCCATCCTTCGCGCGCTTGCCGAACTCCAGACCGAAGAAGGTTGGCAGCGGCGCTGGCATGCCGTTCGGGCCGCCAGTCAGCGACAGCCAGTTGTTCAGCACCAGACGAATGATTTCACCGAAGCCCAGGGTCACGATCGCCAGATAGTCACCGTGCAGACGCAGCACGGGAAAACCGAGAATGCAGCCGGCCAGGCCTGCGGTGATTGCCGCCAGCGGCAGCACGGTCCAGAAACCCAGACCGAGATATTGGTAACCCAGCGCCAGACCGTAGGCACCAATGGCGTAAAACGCCACGTAACCGAGATCGAGCAGACCGGCCAGTCCGACCACGATGTTCAGCCCCAGCCCCAGCAGCACGTAGATCAAACCGAGGATGACCACCCCGAGCAGGTAGGAGTTGGAGACGAACGGCACGATGATCGCCAGTACAATAATCAGCGGAATGATCCAGCGCAGCCGCGATTTGTAATCTGCCGGCAGCACGTGCACGCCTGAACCGCTGCTCTCGAACCCGTCGAGAATCTTCAGGCCCTTGGGCGTTTGCAGGAACAGGCTGAGCGCAAAGCGTCCGGCCATGACGATGGCAATGATCCACGCCACGCGGGTGGCTTCGAGGTTGAAGCTGTAGCCGTCGAGGACCACACCGACAATCGGCCCGAATACGATCAGCGCAATCAGGCCGGCAAGAATCGCCTCGACCAGACTTTTTTTGATATCGATGGATTTTTCAGTGGTTGTTGAAGACATCGCTTACACCTTCGACACAAGAGGACGGCCCAACAGACCTTGCGGTCGGAAGACCAGAACAAGTACGAGCAGCGAAAAGCTGAACACGTCTTTGTAGTCGGAGTTGACCAGGCCGGAGAACAGCGACTCGGAGATGCCGAGGATGATTCCGCCGAGCATCGCGCCGGGCAATGAACCGATCCCGCCGAGTACCGCTGCGGTAAACGCCTTGATGCCGATAATGAAGCCGGCATAGAAGTCGAACGTGCCGTAGTTCATGGTGATCAGCACACCGGCCAGTGCGGCCATGGCTGCACCGATGATGAATACATAGGAAATCACCCGGTCGGTGTTGATCCCCAGGATCGAGGCCATCTTGCGGTCTTGCTGGGTCGCGCGGCACATGCGGCCGAGCTTGGTGTATTTGATGACGTAGGTCAGCAGCCCCATGCCGACGAATGCGGCGATCAGGATGAAGACTTTGGTGTAGGTCAATTGCACGAAGCCGGTGCCGACTTCGACACGCCAGGCACCGGTCAGCAGCGTAGGCACGCCCTGTTGTTTGGCGCCTTGGGCGATCTGTGCGTAGTTCTGCAGAATCAGCGAAATACCGATGGCGCTGATCAGCGGCGCCAGGCGGGTCGAGTTACGCAGGGGTTTGTAGGCGACACGCTCGATGACCCAGCCATACACCGCAGTGACGACGATGGTGAAGATGAGCGTGCCAAGCATCAGCAGCGGGAAGGATTCGATACCGAAGTAAGCCAGCAGAGCCAGACTGATTGCCGCCAGGTAAGCGGAAATCATGTAAACCTCGCCGTGGGCGAAGTTGATCATGCCGATGATGCCATAGACCATTGTGTAGCCGATGGCGATCAGGCCATAGACCGACCCGAGGGTCAGGCCATTGACCAGTTGCTGCAGGAAAATACCATCCATAACGCAATCTCACGCAGTGAGAACCTGCGCGCCAATGGCGCGCGGTTCTTCTAGGAAAAATACAGATGTACGTCGGAGCAATGTCGGAGCGCGACCGATGTGTTCACCACCACCCCCTGTGGGAGCGGGCCTGCTCCCACAGGGATTTATGGTGATCAGTTGATCGCTTCAGCCCTTACTTCTGCTTTTCCAGCTGGTGGTATTTGCCGTCCTTGTCCCACTGGTAAACCACGTAGTCGGAGACTTTCAGGTCGCCTTTGGCGTCCCAGGTCTTCTCGCCCATCACGGTTTTCACCGGGTTGGCCTTCAGCCACTTGGCAGCGGCTTCGCCGTCGTTTTTCTTCGCGCCGTTGAACGCTGCCGCCAGGGTCTGAACCGAGGCGTAGGCGTACAGGGTGTAGCCCTCGGGCTCGGTACCGGCCTTGCGGAACGCGTCCACTACGGTCTTGCTTTCCGGCAACAGGCGCGGGTCGGCGCCGAAGGTCATCAGCACGCCATCGGTGAATTGCGGGCCACCAGCGGTGGTCACCAGTTCGTCGGTCACGATGCCGTCGTCGGACATGAACTTGACGTCTTTCAGACCTTGTTCACGCAGCTGACGCACCAGCGGACCGGCTTCCGGGTGCAGGCCGCCGAAATAGACGACATCGGCGCCGGCGCCACGGATCTTGGTGACGATGGTGCTGAAATCTTTCTCGCCACGGGTCAGGCCTTCGTACAGCACAGGCTTGACGCCGCGCTTTTCCAGCTGAGCCTTGGTGGCATCTGCCAGGCCCTGGCCGTAGGTGTCCTTGTCGTGCAGCACGACAACCTTCTTGCCCTTGAGCATGTCGACGATGTAGTCGCCAGCAACGATGCCCTGCTGGTCGTCACGTCCGCACATACGGAACATGGCACTCAGGCCGCGCTCGGTAACTTGTGGGTTGGTCGAACCCGGCGTGATCGCGATGATCCCGGCTTCGTCGTAGATTTCCGAGGCTGGAATGGTCGAAGAGGAGCAGAAGTGGCCAACCACGCCGGCGACTTTCTGGTTGGTGAGGTCCTTGGCGACCGTCACCGCCTGCTTCGGCTCGCACGCGTCATCGCCTTTGACCAGGACGATTTTTTCCCCATTGACACCGCCCGCCGCGTTGATCGCGTCGGCCGCCGCCTGTGCACCCTTCATGTACTGCTCACCAAATGCCGCGTTGGCACCGGTCATCGGACCCGCTACACCGATCTTGATATCAGCTTGAGCAAACGCAGAAACACCCAGCGCAGTAGCCACTGCGAGGGCAAGAAAGCCTTTCTTGTAAAACGTCTGGGACATGAGGTGGTGCTCCAAGGTTTTTTTTAGTTGGCACTGCGACTTCACTTCACTCAAAGCTCAGAGCAAGGCCCGTGCCATCGGTTTTTTATTCTTCAAAAAGTCGCTGCATTGTTGTTATTTCGACTGTTTCGTTCCCATTTTCATTGGGCGTGCAACCGTCTAAACCGCGGAAGGTGAAACCGTATATTTATTCAGGCGCAACCCGCACGCGCCATCATTGCAACCGCAGCGGCAAAGTACGTGCAACCAGCCTGTAACAGCGCGCGTCACCGAACTGCACACTGCTGGTGCGGGACTGCTACAACCCGCACCATTACAGGCTAGTCGCTGGATGCAAAAGCGCCGCTTCCGGCAACAAATTTCAACACTCAAATGACGATGCGCAAGCACTGGCCCGCGTGATACAGCGAGAAACCGGCCTCATACAGGCAACTGCGCAAGCCGACGCCCGCCAGGGGCTGCATCGGTGCGAAAGGAATCGGCAGCGCCTGCGAATCGCCGTTGCACAGGTAATCGGCGAAGGCCTTGCCGACCACAGTGCCAGTGGTCACGCCGCGTCCGTTGTAGCCGGTGACTGCTAACAGACCCGGCGCCGGTTCGAACAGGCGCATCAAGTGATCCGGCGTGAACGCAATGCGCCCGGTCCAGGTGCATTCCCACTCGACCGGCTTCAGATTGGGGAAATAATGCTGCTGCACCCGGTCGGCCCAGGCCTTGAGAAACCAGGTCGGTTTCTGATTGCCATTGCCGAGGCTGCCGAGTAGCAACCGCCCTTCCTTGTCGCGGCGGATGCTGCTCAGCACCTGACGGGTGTCCCACGAGCCCTGCCCGCCCGGAAGAATTGCCTGCGCAGCGTCCTCAGTGAGCGGCACCGAGGCGACCTGATAGTAATAGCCTGGAAAGAAATTGCGCTTGAGTTCGGTCCAGTCGCCTTCGGTGTAGGCATTGGAGGCGATGACCACTTGCTCGGCCAGCACCGAACCCTGTGCGGTCTGCACCGACCACTTCGGCCCGACGCGTTCGAGGCGCGTCACCGGCGAATGATCGAACATCTGCCCACCGAGCCCGCGCACGGCATTGGCCAGCCCGGTTACATACGCCATCGGGTTGAGCGTGCCGGCACGGCGGTCAAGCAACGCGGCGGCGATTTTCTGCGTGCCGGTGGCTTGCTCGCAGGCCTTGCCTGTCAGCAGTTCGACCGGCGCGCCACGGCGCTTCCACTGCTGCTCGCGACTGCGCAGGTCGGCCTCGCCCTTGGCGTTATGCGCCATGTGCAAAGTGCCTTCGCGGCGCAACTGGCAATCGATGTTGTATTTGTCCACAAGGCTGAACACCAGCGCTGGCGCTGCGCCGAGCATGCGGTTGAGCTGACTGCCGACCGCCTCACCAAAGCCAGCCTCGATCTCGTCCGGAGGAATCCACAGGCCGGCATTGACCAGCCCGACGTTGCGCCCGGAACCTCCATGCCCTGCGCGATGAGCCTCCAGCACGCAAACGTTTTTGCCTTTTTCCAGCAAATGCAGCGCCGCCGACAACCCGGTGAACCCGGCGCCGATCACGCAGACATCGACCTTGACCTCACCCTTGAGCGCCGAATTCTCCGGCCGTTGTGGCGTGAGCTTTTCCCACAGACATTCTTCGCGTAACGGCATTGCCAGACTCCAACAGAAACCCAACAAACACTGGCTACCCTGTGGGAGCGGTCTTGCTCGCGAAAGCGGTATATCAGCCAATATCCATACCGGCTGACACACCGCATTCGCGAGCAAGCTCGCTCCCACAAAGGCGATCTCGACCTGTCAGTCGAATGTGATGCCCTGCGCCAACGGCAATTCCAGCGAGTAGTTGACGGTATTGGTCTGCCGGCGCATGTAAGCTCGCCACGCGTCGGAGCCGGACTCACGGCCGCCGCCGGTCTCTTTTTCGCCACCGAAGGCGCCGCCGATTTCCGCACCGCTCGGGCCGATGTTGACGTTGGCGATGCCGCAGTCGCTGCCGACAGCCGACATGAACCGCTCAGCCTCACGCACATCGGTGGTGAAGATGCACGACGACAGTCCTTGCGGCACGGCGTTGTTCAAGCGCAGCGCTTGCTCGAAATCGCTGTAGCCAACCACGTAAAGAATCGGCGCGAAGGTTTCGCTGCAAACCACGTCGCTCTGTTCGGGCATTTCGACGATGGCCGGCGACACGTAGTAGGCGTTGGGGAACTGATCTTCAAGTTGGCGCTGACCGCCGAACACCCGACCGCCTTCGCTGAGCGCCTGCTCCAGCGCGTCCTGCATGTTTTCGAAGCTGTGCTTGTCGATCAGCGGCCCGACCAGATTGCCTTGCAGCGGATGGCCGATGCGTACTTTCGAATAGGCAGCCTTCAGGCGGGTGACGATTTCTTCCTTGACCGATTCATGGGCAATCAAACGACGCAAGGTCGTGCAGCGTTGCCCGGCGGTGCCAACGGCGCTGAACAGAATCGCGCGCACCGCCATGTCCAGATCGGCGCTCGGGCCAAGGATCATCGCGTTGTTACCGCCCAGTTCAAGGATGCTGCGGGCAAAACGCGCGGCGACTTTCGGCGCCACTTCGCGGCCCATGCGCGTGCTGCCGGTGGCGCTGATCAGCGCAACACGCGGATCATCGACCAGCGCTTCGCCGGCATCGCGACCGCCGATCACCACCTGGCACAGGCTCGCTGGGGCATCACTGAAATTTTTCACTACGCGATCGAACAGCGCCTGACAGGCCAGCGCGGTCAGCGGGGTTTTCTCCGAAGGTTTCCACACCACCGGGTTGCCGCAGACCAGCGCCAGCGTGGTGTTCCACGCCCACACCGCGACCGGGAAGTTGAACGCGCTGATCACCCCGACCACGCCAAGCGGATGCCAGGTTTCGCGCATGTGGTGGCCCGGGCGCTCGGAGGCGATGGTCAAACCGTACAACTGGCGCGACAGGCCCACGGCGAAGTCGCAGATGTCGATCATCTCCTGCACTTCACCCAGACCTTCCTGAGTGATCTTGCCGGCCTCCCACGACACCAGTTCGCCGAGATCAGCCTTGTATTCGCGCAACACTTCGCCGAACTGGCGCACCAGTTCGCCGCGACGCGGTGCGGGCACCTTGCGCCAGTGCTCGAATGCATGATCTGCGCGACTGATGTGCTGCTCGACTTCGGCAGCGCCTTCCCAGTTCACCGAGGCAATCTCGCTGCCATCGATGGGCGAATGCACCGGCACTTTGCCGTTCTGGTACAGGGCCGGGTTGACTCCCAGACGATCAAGCAATGCGGCAACCATCGGTCTCTCCTCAAGCAAAAACAGAGTGTGTGCGGCCATGCTTGGCAGGGCCGGGCAGGCCTTTAGTTGTAGCGTCACCAGAGCGATGCAACAAACGACCTTTACGCCAGATATCATTCCGTTTATTCATGCTGCGTACAGAAAGACAAGAAAAAGGACTGGCCATGCTGAACAAACGCCACTTGCCCTCGATCACCGCGTTGCAATGCTTCGAGGCGGTGACCCGGCACTTGAGTTTTACCCGCGCCGCCGAAGAGCTGAACCTGACCCAGAGCGCGGTAAGCAAACAGGTCGCGCAGCTTGAAGAACTGTTGCAGCACTTGTTGTTCCGCCGCGTGCGCCGCCGCTTGCAGATGACACCGGCCGGCGATTTGTATCTGGTCGAAGTCAGAAAAATCCTCAGCCAAGTGGAGATGTCGACGCATTACCTGCGTTCCTACGGCGGAGAGACCGAAGTCCTGCGCGTCTCCACCCCTTCGACCTTCGGCGCGCGCTGGCTGGTGCCACGTCTGAAAGGCTGGCGCCTGCGTCACCCGTCGATTCATCTTGATTTGTGCAATGAGCAGGAAGCGGATGATCTGCTACAGGGGCGCAGCGATCTGGCCTTCTATTTCGGCCAGGCCTCACGCCCGGGCACGGAATGCCTGAAATTGTTCGGCGAAGAACTGGTGCCGGTCTGCGCCCCGGGCAGCCTGCCCGACGCGCCATTGACTGACCCGACGCAACTGACCGATCTGGTGCTGCTGCAGAATGCCTCGCGACCGCAGGCCTGGCACGACTGGTTCGACAGTCAGGGCTACCACACCGAACACAGCTATCACGGGCCGCGTTTCGAAACCTTTTATATGTGCATCCGCGCCGCCCAGGTCGGCTGTGGCGTGGCGCTGCTGCCACGGTTTCTGGTGGAAGAGGAATTGGCCGAGGGCAAGCTGGTCATTCCCTGGCAGCATGCGATGCCCAGCAGCGATGCCTATTACCTCGCTTACCCGGAGCACGCGGCGGAAGTGCCAAAGGTGCGCGATTTTGTTAAGTGGATGCTCGAACAAATCGACAATCCCCTGTAGGGGCTGTCGAGTGCAACGAGGCTGCGATCTGTTGATCTTCAAAATCAACAGCCTCGCTCCATTGGGATTTTTAACAGAGGTTATCCGGCGATAACAAACAGGCCCTCGACAATCCGGGATTGGGCCAGGCGCGCGCGCAAATCATCATCAATGGCGCGATCATCAGGCTTATACAAACGAACACGGCGGTACGCGTCGACGTGATTGATTTCCTGCCGCAGATATTCCCATACGACCCTTGAGCACGCGGGAGCGCGATGATCCGCAGCAGAAACACCCATCTTCAACCCATTGAGCCGCGTTATGCAGCTTTTGAAGCTTGGAATAAGAATGGTCTGGCATATTTCGTTGGAGGTCAGCGATTCATAATCGATAAAAAACAAGCGATCCCGAAGGTGATAGGCGATGCCCAGATATTGATACCGTTCAAAGTCCTCTGCAGTGCCAGAGATCTGTAAGCGCTCGTTTCGCTCATATACGATGTCATCGCCCTCCGCTCGCACATGTACCAGCGAGCACAGAATGGAGCCAGGTTCAGTCATTGCGTGATAGTACTCGTAGTAATAACCAATATGCGCTCTTAATTCCGGTGAAGATTGCTGACGCAGATGTTCATGCATCAATTGTGGCGCGCCCCTTTCACTTGGCGTGTGACGCTGACCTGCTTTGACGCCTGTCAGGGCGATGAACTGCTCTGTAGGTTGAATAATTTCAGACTCTTCGACTCCAAAAAATTCGCAGATGCGCTTTAGGTTAAAAGGCGTTGGAATGCTTTTTCCACACAGGTATTTATTGAATTGCCCACGATTGATGCGAACTTTCCTACAAACCTCCGCGACAGATCTGTAATGGCTACATAGCAACCTCAAGTTCGCCGAAAGAAAATCAGACATTCAATAACCCAGCAAAGACCAGAAAGGCGCAACCATAGCAGCAACTCGCATCACATTTAAGCAACTTGCGAAATTGCATCGAATCAAATATGGCGGGATATTACGCCGTCTGAAGGAATTCAGGACTGACGACACCATTGATTTGCCAGCACTCTATATAGCAAGGAGCTTTGAATGCTTGATGTCATCAACGATTTTCTTTCGAGCAGGGTGTTAATACCTTTTGTTCTCGGATTAGGAGCGTATTTCACGATCCGATCAGGATTTGTTCAACTACGATACTTTCCTCATATGTTCGGCGTCTTACGGGGTAGCTGGCGCGCAAACAGTCAGCATTTGAGTTCACTCCAGGCGCTGACACTCAGCCTTGCCGGGCGCGTGGGTACCGGAAACATCGTCGGGGTCGGAATTGCAGTAGGTTTGGGTGGGCCAGGCGCTGTGTTCTGGATGTGGATGACTGCGCTTTTGGGCATGTCGAGCAGCTTCTTCGAATGCACGCTAGGCCAGCTCTACAAACGCAGCGATTGCAACGGCCTCTATCGAGGGGGCCCGTCCTGGTACATTCAGTATGGTCTGAACAAGCGCTGGCTCGGGTTGATCGTAGCCATGCTGATGCTGGTGACATTCGGATTCGCCATCAATGGTCTCGAATCCCATGCAGTATCGCACTCCCTGAAAGACGCATTCGGCTTGCCGCCCTTGTGGTCGGGCCTCGCGCTTTCCCTGATGCTGGGCATCGTTATTCATCGGTGGTATCACGCGTATTGCAGCAGTCGCCGACCTGTTGGTTCCTCTGAAGGTTCTCGCCTATATCGGCGTGACGGCGTACGTACTGGTGCTGCAGTTTGAACAAGTACCGACAATGCTGATGACCATTATCAGAAGCGCATTCGGTCTGGATCAAGCGTTCGGCGGCTTGATCGGCAGCGCGATTATCATGGGCGTCCGACGAGGAGTCTTTTCCAACGAAGCCGGACTGGGCAGCGCCCCAAATGTCGCGTCGGTAGCGAAGGTGAGTCATCCGATTGCACAAGGTGCGGTCCAGGCATTGAGCGTTTTCATCGACACGTTTGTAGTCTGCACCTGCACCGCACTGATGATCTTGTTGTCCGGCATCTACAGTCCGGGATTTGAAGGCGACGCAATTGCCCTGGCCCAGAACTCGTTGGCCGCCGTGGTCGGGGACTGGGGACGGTCGTTTATAAGTATCGTGCTGGCATTGTTCGTATTCACGGCGATGCTCTACAACTACTACCTCGGAGAAAACAGCTTACGGTTCATGTTTGGTGAGCCGAAGAAAATGCTGATCATCTATCGGCTCGTGGTATTAGTCATGGTGTTCTGGGGGGCCAACGAGGATTTATCCACAGTTCTGGCTTTTGCCGATATCACCATGACTTTACTGGCGCTCGTAAACTTGATGGCGATGGCGCTTCTTTTCAAAATATGCCTGCGTCTCTTGAATGATTATGAAGTTCAACGTCGCAGTGGAATCAAGACACCCGTTTTTGATTCGAAACTGTTTCTCGAGCTAGACCTTGACCCAATTGCATGGCCACCGGTGCCAGCGCCCAAAACATAACGAAACGTAGCAACCCGGCTCTCTACCGAGAGCCGGCGGGCAACCCGTCCACGCTTACAAGTTAGAGCTTCAGTTATAAGAGAACAGTAATAACTGCGCGACACACCAGCACACTCGAGCAGTAAAATCAGAAAAAATGAACTTCTCAATTTCCTTCATCAGCAACACTCGTGGAACTTATGACATGACTCGCTTCTACCCACTGTAAGATAACAACCGATGAAATGATCAGAGCAGCGATGTTCAAGGCAGTGGAAACAAACCTGATACCGAGGCATTCGTTACTCGCCGAGTATTTGAAAAGCTGGAAGTGCATCGAGCAAGTACTTCATGCCGCGCTTGAGGTGCAACCGAAAATGAGCAATTTCTGCGGTTTGAGGTGTATCGCCTCAGAGGATCTGTCACCTGAAAGCAAAAAAGCGCTGGCAATCCCCACCGCTGATATGCGCCACTAGCGCCATCGATATGGACCGCGCCAGGCGCGGCGCAACTGGAGACCCGTTTATGAGCGAGAGTGTGTTTGCCGATCGCATCGTGCAGAACCTGCTCGACACCGACTTCTACAAGCTGACGATGATGCAGGCGGTGCTGCACAACTACCCCAACGTCGAAGTCGAATGGGAGTTCCGCTGCCGCAACGCCGAGGATCTGCGCCCGTATCTGGCCGAAATCCGTCATCAGATCGAGCGCCTTGCCGAGCTGAGTCTGAGCCCTGATCAATTGAGTTTTCTCGAGCGCATCACGTTCCTCAAACCGGATTTCCTGCGTTTCCTCGGCCTGTTTCGCTTCAACCTGCGCTACCTGCACACCGGTATCGAGAACGGCGAATTGTTCATCCGCCTGCGCGGGCCATGGCTGCACGTAATCCTTTACGAAGTGCCGCTGCTGGCGATCGTCAGCGAAGTGCGCAATCGCTATCGCTACCGGGAGACCTCGCTGGAGCAGGCGCGCGAACAGCTCTATCGCAAGTTCGACTGGCTCACCGCCAACGCCTCGGCCGATGAACTGGCGCAACTGCAGGTCGCCGATTTCGGCACGCGCCGGCGCTTTTCCTTTGGCGTGCAGGCGGAAGTGGTCAACGTGCTCAAGCATGATTTCCCAGGGCGCTTCGTCGGCACCAGCAACGTGCATCTGTCCCGCGAGCTGGACATGAAACCGCTGGGCACCATGGCCCACGAATGGATCATGGCTCACCAGCAACTCGGCCCACGACTGATCGACAGCCAGATCGCCGCGCTCGACTGCTGGGTCCGCGAGTACCGCGGCCTGCTTGGCATCGCCCTCACCGACTGCATCACCACCGACGCATTCCTTGGCGATTTCGATCTGTTCTTCGCCAAGCTCTTCGACGGCCTGCGCCATGACTCGGGGGACCCGGTGGCGTGGGGTGAAAAGTGCATCGCGCACTATCACAAGCTCGGCATCGACCCGATGAGCAAGACCCTGGTGTTTTCCGACAGTCTGACCCTGCCAAAATCGTTGGAGATTTTCCGCGCGCTGCACGGTCGCATCAATGTGAGCTTCGGCATCGGTACCAACCTCACCTGCGATATCCCGGGTGTCGAGCCGATGAGCATCGTGCTTAAAATGACCGCCTGCAACGGCCAGCCGGTGGCGAAGATCTCCGACGAGCCCGGCAAGACCCACTGCAAAGATCCGAATTTCGTCGCCTATTTGCGACATGTGTTTCAGGTTCCTGCCGAATCCAGTCTATCTAGCAAGGAGTGAATTCATGCAAGCCGTACAGCGTGAGATTGCTGAGCAGCTCAAGGTGCAACCACCGTTCGCCGACGATCAGGCCCTGCAGGCGGAAATCGCCCGGCGCCTGCGTTTCATCCAGGATTGTCTGGTCAATTCCGGGCTCAAGGCCCTGGTGCTGGGCATCAGCGGCGGCGTCGACTCACTGACCGCAGGCCTCTTGGCCCAGCGCGCAGTACGTGAACTGCGCGAAAAAACCGGCGATGACCGCTACAAATTCATCGCCGTGCGCCTGCCGTACGAAACCCAGTTTGACGAGCACGACGCCAAGGCCTCGCTCGACTGCATTGCCCCTGACGAAATTCACACCGTGAACATCGGCCCGGCGGTCAAGGCGCTGGCTGCTCAGGTCTCGGCGTTCGAAGGCAAACCGGCAGCGTCGGTGGACTTCGTGCTGGGCAATACCAAGGCGCGCATGCGCATGGTTGCGCAGTACACGATTGCCGGGGTGGCTGGCGGTCTGGTGATCGGCACCGACCACGCGGCAGAAGCGGTGATGGGCTTCTTCACCAAATTCGGTGACGGCGCCTGCGACCTCGCCCCGCTCAGCGGCCTGGTGAAAAATCAGGTGCGCGCCATTGCCCGCAGCTTTGGCGCGCCGGAGTCTTTGGTCGAGAAAGTGCCGACAGCCGACCTCGAAGACCTGTCGCCGGGCAAGCCGGACGAAGCTGCGCATGGCGTGACCTATGCCGAGATCGATGCTTTTCTGCACGGTGAAACCGTGCGGGACGAGGCGGCGAAGATCATCGTCGATACGTACAACAAGACCCATCACAAGCGGGTCATGCCTTTCGCACCTTGAAGTATTGAGGAGCCTGTAGAGGCCTGTAGGAGCCTGTAGGAGCCGACGAGTGCAACGAGGCTGCGATCTTCTGATCTTGAATCTTGCTTTGAAGATCAAGATCAGAAGATCGCAGCCTTCGGCAGCTCCAACACAAAAAAAGCGTCCCGGAGGACGCTTTTTTTGTGCCTGAATCACTTGACGACGATAGTGCCTTTCATCATCGAGATGTGGCCCGGGAACGAGCAGAAGAAGCCGTAGCCACCGTCAGCCACCTTGGCCACGTCGAAGGTCACCGAATCGGTTTCCTTGGCGCCGATGATCTTGGTGTGCGCCACAATGCGCGCGTCGCCATCCTTCAGGTAGTTCTTGTCGATACCGGCTGCCAGACCGTCGGTAGCGATCGGCTGCATGTCAGCTTCTTTGCTGATCACCAGGTTGTGGCCCATGACGTTTTTCGGCAGGTTGCCGGAGTGGGTCAGTTCGACGGTGAAGGTTTTGCAGCTTTTGTCGATCACGATTTCCTTGGTGTTGAAGGACATCTGATCGGTGGAATCTACGGTGGTTTTGCACTCGGCAGCCATCAATTGGCTGCTGGCCAGCGCCAGCAGGGATACCGCAACAACTTTGGAAAACATGGTGAATCTCCAAGGCAGGGTTAACAAAAACACTAGTGGTGGAAAGACTGCCTGAAATCTTCGCAAGTTCCTATGACTTGTGTCAAAAATTGTATACAACTTTCAGGCTATGACACTCATCGACACAATCTAACGGCCATTGCGTTCGGCCAGCCCTATGATCGGTGCATCTACTGAAACGGAGTGCCTGTCATGTTCTTCAACGGTCTGTTGTGCAGTTTGCTTGCCGCCTACGCCTGTGGCGCCAGCGGTACATTTGAATCGCCCGAACGCGAAGTCTAGTCCTTGGAGCGCGGCGTGCCAGCCGTTACCCTGTGCGACTGATCGATTCAGGAGTAACGCATGTCGCTGAAATCCGTTTGTGTGTTTTGCGGTGCCAACGCCGGTACCGTGCCGGCTTATACC
Organism: Pseudomonas sp. NPDC079367; assembly: GCF_044542195.1. Classification (NCBI taxonomy): domain Bacteria; kingdom Pseudomonadati; phylum Pseudomonadota; class Gammaproteobacteria; order Pseudomonadales; family Pseudomonadaceae; genus Pseudomonas; species Pseudomonas sp. NPDC079367. The sequence goes on along the minus strand of NZ_JBITTW010000019.1, from coordinate 23,738 downwards.
GAAGCCGCCGTGGCCCTTGGCCGGGCTCTGGCAAAGCGCAAGTTGACGCTGGTCTACGGCGGTGGCGCCGTCGGTTTGATGGGCATTGTCGCTGACGCAGCACTGGCCGCTGGCGGCGAAGTGATCGGCATCATCCCGCAAAGCCTGATGGACAAGGAGATCGGCCATAAAAGCCTGACACGCCTGGAAGTGGTCGACGGCATGCATGCGCGCAAGGCGCGGATGGCCGAACTCAGCGATGCCTTCATCGCCCTGCCCGGCGGCCTCGGCACGCTGGAAGAGTTGTTCGAAGTCTGGACCTGGGGCCAGCTCGGTTACCACGGCAAGCCTTTGGGGCTGCTGGAAGTGAACGGTTTCTACAGCAAACTCACGGACTTTCTCGATCATATCGTCGGCGAAGGCTTCGTTCGCGCGCCACACCGTGACATGCTGCAAGTGAGCGAATCGCCAGATTCCCTGCTCGACGCCCTCGATCAGTGGCAGCCGACCGTCACGCCCAAGTGGGTCGACCAAAAACCCGGTTAACCCCCCGGCACCGATACAGGGCAGAATACGCGCCGCTCAACCTCACCTTCGACCCAAGAGGATCGCCCATGGCCAAACCCAATTACTCCTTCGCCAAACGTCAACGAGACCTGGCAAAGGAACAGAAGAAAGAGGAAAAGCTTCAGCGCAAGAAGCAAACCGCTGAAGAAGCGGCACTGAACCCTGACGGGGAAGTGGCGACCGATGATGATGTTGATGCACCCGATGTAACCGATGCACCGAAAGATCAGACGCCCGACGCCTGAGCCCCACCGGGTTTGATGATCGAATCAGACCCTGCGGATTTGTGACGGGGCTGGCGGTTTTGCTGCCGGCCCTCACAGCCCTGCTTTCCCTGACACACCAAAATCCCTGTGGGAGCGAGCCTGCTCGCGAAAGCGGTGTATCTGTTACAAATCTATTGGCTGACCTGACGCTTTCGCGAGCAGGCTCGCTCCCACATCTGAAAACTCATCAATTCTGAGGCATCACCGTAACCCGCACCTCCGGGTCATGGTTACCGCCACCGAGAATCACCCCCCGCAGCGGCGACACATCGCAGAAATCCCTTCCCCACGCCAGCGTGATGTGTTCCAGCGCCGGCCGCACGTTGTTGGTCGGATCGAAATCCACCCAACCCAGTACCGGGCAGAACACCGATACCCACGCATGCGAGGCGTCGGCGCCAATCAGGCGTGGCTGCCCCGGCGGTGGTTGGGTCAGCAGGTAGCCGCTGACATAACGCGCCGCCAGACCACGCGAGCGCACACAGGCCAGCATCAGATGCGCGAAGTCCTGACAGACCCCACGCCGGCGCTCCAGCACCTCCACCAGCGGCGTCGCCACCTGGGTGGCTTCGGCATCGAAGGTGAACTCGCTGAATATCTTCTGCATCAGCGCCTGCACGCCGAGCAGCAACGGTTGCCCCGGTGGAAAACAGCTTTGCGAGAAGTCGACGAAGCTGCGCTTCAAATGCACATAAGGCGACTGGAACCGGTAGCGGCAGGCTTCGAGCAAGTCGGCGGACAACGGCTGGCTGCTGTAGGTCAGCGCATCGCGGGTCTGCTCCCACGGCGGCGACTGACTGAAATCCAGCGCCGGCCGCGCCAGCACCTCAACCGTCAGCCGGGCGTTGACCTGCAATTGGTCATGGGGCCGCTCAAAGGCCAAGCGCGTCAGCGGATTGCCGAACACATCCAGCTCATCGCGGCGCATCGTCGGCTCGGGGCTGATCAGCAATTGCTGCTCGGTGCAGCGCTGCCAGCTGCATTCGCGCGGCCACAGGTGCGCCAGTTGCTGCGCGAGGGACACCGGGCTGTCGTAGTGATAACAGGTGTCGTGAAAGATCTGGTACTGAGCGCTCATCACACGGACACCGTTCGCTGGCTGACATCATCGACATGGGCGAAATGGCGCAGCGCCAGACGATCCGATACCTGGCCGCTGGCTTCGGCGATTTCCTGCAACAGATCAGCCAGACCCTCCAGCGCGGCACGTACGCTGGATTTGCCGAACAAGGGGTTTTCCAGGCAACCGAGATCGAACCGCGAGAGGCGCTCGACCAATTGCGGCAGCCCGGTCTCGCGAGGCACGGCGAAATCCTCGTTCAGGCGTTTCAAGGTACGGGTGACCAGTTTCAGCTGAAACAGCACCGCGTGGGGGTTCTGCTCATCCAGCAGCAGCAAATCAAGCACCGGAATCAATTGCGCCACCGCCAGATACCGCGAGCGATAAGTAATGCTGCTGTTACCCAGTTCCAGCAGCCACTCCAGCCCCGCCTGATCGAACGCGCCCGCGCCGCGCAGAAACGCCGCCAGACTGCTGCTGAGAAATTGCAGGCGTTCGATGCGGCGGCCGATCATCAGAAACCGCCAGCCTTCATCGCGGGTCATGTCATCCAGCGCAAACCCCGACAGCGCCGCCAGCGACATCACCAGACGGTTGAGGAAATCCAGCAGTTCGGCGAAGTCCGGTTCATCGACTTCCAGCTCCAGCGCTTCGCGCTGCAACTCGACCAGCGCTTGCCAGTTCTCCCGGGACAGCTTGCCGCGCACTTGCGAGGCGGCCCATTGCAGGCGCTGCAAATTGGAACGCAGGCTGAACGACCAATCTTCGCCCAGCAGCGCAGCGAGCAAGCGTTCCGGCAGTTCACCCTCATCCGGCAGCAACGCCAGACGTTCGCCCAAATCAACCGCTGCCTGCAACGCCTGCGGATCATCGCCGTCGACGTAGCGCGTGAGCATGATGCGCAGCAGCCGCGCGCTGTCGTCACAGCGCTCGCAGTAGCGGCCAAACCAGAACAGGTTTTCCACTACGCGCGACGGCAGATACGGATCGCGCCGCACCAGATCGTGCACGCCGACATTGCGCTGTGCCTTCCATTGCTCGCCGCTCGGCGCACGGTCGCCGAGCACCCAGGTGTCCTTGCTTGCGCCGCCGCGCTGCATCGACACCACCTCGGCATCGGCGTCGGCCGCCACCCGGGTCAGACCTCCCGGCAGCACGCGGTAGCCGTCGTGGCTGGCGACTGCATACATGCGCATGCCAATCGCGCGGGGTTGCAGATGACCGTCTTCGGCCTGCCAGACCGGCGCCTGCGACAGCTGCGCGAGTTCTTGCGCGACATAGGCATAAGGCCGCGCCTGCATGCGCTGCGCCAACTCGAGACGCTGGCCTTCACTCAAGTCACGCCCGAATACCGGGGCGAAGCTCTGCGACGGGAACGCCGGTTTGATCAACAGCTGCCCAAGTTTCTCCAGCGCTTGCGCCAGCACCGGCGCTTCACCGCACCACCAGGTAGCGATCGACGGCAGAATCAGTTCTTCGCCGAACAGGTATTGATTGATCTTCGGCAGAAACCCCAACAGCCCCGGCGATTCCAGCACGCCGCTGCCCAGCGCATTGGCCACCAGTACCCGCCCCTGACGCACCGCCTCAAGCAGACCGGGCACGCCGAGCGCCGAATCGGTACGCAGTTCCAGCGGGTCGCAGAAATCATCGTCGAGGCGGCGCATGATCGCGTGCACCCGGCGCAGGCCGCTGAGGGTTTTCAGGTACACCGTGGCATTGCGCACAGTCAGATCGCCGCCCTCGACCAGCGGATAGCCGAGCTGACGAGCCAGATACAGATGTTCGAAATAACTTTCGTTGAACCGGCCCGGGGTCAGTAGCACCACCAGCGGTGCGTCATCGCCCTGCGGTGCCTGACGGGCCAAAGTTTCCTGCAACGTGCGGAAGAATCCAGCCAGATGCTGGACCTTCAGATCGCGGTACAGATCGGGGAAAGCGCGAGAGACGATGGTGCGGTTTTCCAGGGCATAGCCGGCACCGGATGGCGCCTGAGTGCGATCGGCAGTGACCCACCAGCGGCCGTCCGGCGCGCGCGCCAGATCTACAGCATACAAATGCAAAAAAGCTGACTCGGGTGGAGCAATGCCCTGACAGGGCCAGAGGAAATTGTTGTGCCCGAATACCAGCTCCGCCGGTAGCAGGCCCTCGCGGATCAGCCGTTGCGGACCGTACAGATCCGCCAGCACTGCATTGAGCAAGCGCGCACGCTGAGCGATGCCGGCGGACAATTGCTGCCATTCATCTGCCGCGATGACATGGGGCAGCAGATCCAGCTCCCACGGCCGATCAGCGCCCTTGGGATCGGCATAGACGTTGTAGGTGACGCCGTTTTCCTGAATCTGCCGCGCCAGCAAGGCCTGGCGCTGCACCAGTTGCGCGGGGCTGCTGCGCTGCAACTGATCGAACAGCCGCTGCCAATGCGCACGCACTGCGCCGCTGCCGTCGAGCAGTTCGTGATAGGTGTCCGCGTTCAGCGGGTAGCGGTCTAGCAGGTCAGGCATGGAAAGCTCGGCAGACAGCGGGGAACGGTCAGACTAACGCAGCCACGTGACACGCGGATATACGAAAATCCACGTATCGCATAGGCTCTAGAAACGCCGCAGATCGAGGGTCATCGGCAGCTCGTCATTGATTTCGACATTCGGTATCGCAAGTTTCCCCGCCGTGTGCCCCAGGCGGAAAAACCGCGCCATGCGCCGACTCTCCGCTTCGTTGGCGTTGACCGGCAAGGTCTCGTAATTGCGCCCGCCGGGATGGGCGACGTGATACTGGCACCCACCCAGCGAACGCCCCATCCAGGTATCGAGCAGGTCGAACACCAGTGGCGCGTGCACCGCGATGGTCGGATGCAGACAGTTGGCCGGTTGCCAGGCTCGAAAGCGCACCCCGGCGACAAACTCACCCACCCGCCCGGTCGGGTGCAACGGCACCGCGACGCCATTGCAGGTCAGCAGATAGCGCTGTGGCGGCAGGCCGTTGAGCCTGACCTGCAAGCGCTCCAGCGATGAATCGACGTAGCGCACCGTGCCGCCCGCCGAGCCCTCCTCGCCCAGCACATGCCAAGGCTCGAGCGCCTGACGCAGTTCCAGCTCGATGCCATTGACGGCGTAGTCGCCGACCTTGGGAAAACGAAATTCCAGATGTGCGGCAAACCACTCCGCACGCAACGGATAGCCGGCGTTGTTGAGTTCGACGATAACGTCGGCGAAATCCTGCTCGATAAAATGCGGCAACAGGAACCGGTCATGCAACTCGGTGCCCCAGCGAGCCAGTTTCGTCGGCGCGTAAGGCTCGCGCCAGAACCGCGCGACCAGCGCCCGCAGCAACAACTGTTGCGCCAGACTCATGCGTGCATGGGGCGGCATCTCGAATGCGCGCAGTTCCAGCAAGCCGAGACGCCCGGTGGCGCCGTCCGGTGAATACAGTTTGTCGATGCAGAATTCGGCGCGATGGGTATTGCCGGTGACGTCGATCAGCAGATTGCGCAACAGCCGATCGACCAGCCACGGCGCACATTCCTCGCCCGGTTCCGGCATCTGCGCAAAGGCGATTTCCAGTTCGTACAAGGCGTCATTGCGCGCCTCGTCAACCCGTGGTGCCTGGGACGTCGGGCCAATGAACAGCCCGGAAAACAGGTACGACAACGAAGGATGGTTATGCCAGTAACTGATCAGGCTGCGCAGCAGATCCGGCCGCCGCAAAAACGGCGAGTCCGCCGGCGTCGCGCCGCCGAGGACGAAATGGTTGCCGCCGCCGGTGCCGGTGTGGCGCCCGTCGATCATGAACTTCTCGGTGGTCAGGCGGGTTTGCCGCGCCTGTTCGTAGAGAAACTCGGTGCGCTCGACCAACTCGTCCCAAGTCGCCGATGGCTGCACGTTGACCTCGATCACGCCCGGATCCGGAGTGACACGGAAATTGCTCAGGCGCGGATCACTCGGCGGTTCATAGCCTTCCAGCAACACCGGGCAATGCAGTTCTTCAGCGGTGGCCTCAATGGCCGAGACCAGCTCCAGATAATCCTCGACCCGCTCCAGCGGCGGCATGAACAGATACAGCCGCCCTTCGCGGGCCTCGGCGCAGAAGGCGGTACGGGTCAGCCAGTCAGCGGACTCATCGATTTTCGGCACGCGCTCATCCAGCGCAGCCGGTTCGCCGTGCACACCGAGCTGCGCGGCATCCGGCAGCTCGGCAAAGTCCTGATTCGGATCGTTGGGATGGATGAACGGATATTGCGCCGCTTTTACCCACGGCTGCGACGCCAGTGGCAAGCGATAACCCAGCGGTGAGTCCCCCGGCACCAAGCGACAGTGCTCGTCACGCAGATACCAACGCCCGCTCTGCCATTGATCGCCCTTGGCCGTGCGCGCCAGTGGCAGCACCTGGCCGATCACCTTGTTCAGGCCCTGACTGAAAACCTTGCGCAATCGCGCACGCTCCAGCGGCTCTTCCAGACGCGAATCTTCGGCGCTGACATTGCCGGGCAGCGCGCCCTCGCGCCAGAGGTAATAGAGCTGATCCTCGTAAGCCGGGAAGACGAAGCGCGCAGGCAACTTGAGGCGCTCGGCAACACTGGCCAGAAAGCGTCCGGCCAGCTCACCGTCGGCGCCGTAGTCCTGCTGTTCATCGGCGATCAACGCGTCGTTGTGCCAGATCGGCTGACCGTCGCGGCGCCAATAACAATTGAGCGACCAGCGCGGCAACTGCTCGCCGGGGTACCACTTGCCCTGGCCGAAATGCACCAGCCCCTGCGGTGCGTATTGCTTGCGCATGCGCTGGAACAATTCGGCGGACAGTCGACGTTTGTCCGGACCCAGCGCGGCGGTGTTCCATTCGGCACCGTCCGGGTCATCGATGGAAACGAAGGTCGGTTCGCCGCCCATGGTCAGGCGCACATCGCCTTCGAGCAGATCGGCATCGATCTGCCGGCCCAGCGCCTGGATCGCCCGCCACTGGTCATCGGTGTAGGGCTTGGTGACACGTGGCGCTTCCCAGATTCGCTCGACCGACATTTCGTGGCTGAACTGTGTTTCGCAAGGTTCGACCAGACCACTGATCGGCGCCGCCGAGGACGGATCGGGACTGCACGCCAACGGAATATGCCCTTCCCCGGCGAACAACCCCGACGTAGCGTCGAGGCCGATCCAGCCGGCACCCGGTAAATACACCTCGCACCAGGCGTGCAGGTCGGTGAAGTCGACATCGGTGCCGGACGGGCCGTCGAGACTTTTCACGTCGGCAGTCAGTTGAATCAGGTAACCGGAAACAAACCGCGCCGCCAGACCGAGATTGCGCAGCAACTGCACCAGCAGCCATGCCGAATCGCGGCAGGAGCCGGAAGCGTGCTGGAGGGTGTGCTCCGGGGTTTGCACGCCGGGCTCCATGCGGATCAGGTAGCCGATGTCTTCGCTGAGGCGCTGATTGAGCGCCACCAGAAAATCCACCGCGGGCAACGGTGTGCGGTCGATGCTGTCCAGGTAAGCCTTGAACGTCGGCGTCAACGGCAGGGTTTCGAGGTACGGCGTCAGCTCCTTGCGCTCGTCGGCGGCGTAGCTGAACGGGATTCGCTCGGCATACGGCTCGAGGAAGAAGTCGAACGGATTGAATACCGCCATTTCCGCTATCAGATCGACTTCGATGCGCAGCTCTGCGGTTTTCTCGGGGAACACCAGACGTGCCAGGTAATTGCCCTGGGGGTCCTGCTGCCAGTTGATGAAATGCTGCTCGGGCGAGACTTTCAGCGCATAGGAAAGAATTCGCGTGCGGCTGTGGGGCGCCGGGCGCAGGCGGACGATCTGCGGGCCGAGTTCGACAGCGCGGTCGTAGCGATAATGCGTGACGTGATGCAATGCGACATGAATCGACACGGCGTGCCTCCTGCGAGCCTTGGGCGTATGGGAAAGCGCGCAAGACTTATGCCATGCACAGGCTTGCGCGCTTTCGCGAAATGCTCAAGGCAGTACAGCACCAAAACCGGGCGATGCGAGGAAATGCTTGGACTCAGTTGCACGCAAATGTTGCAAAGAGCCCTCACCCTAGCCCTCTCCCAGAGGGAGAGGGGACGGACCGAGGTGGATGTAGGAGGTACGCCGACGTGAAAGTCCTGAGTCGAACCGGGATTTTGAAAAGCACGAAGACCTGCTCCCTTCCCCCTAGCCCCCTTGGGGGGAGAGGGCTGGGGTGAGGGGGATGGATCTTGCGGCCTCAATAAATCCAACGGCAGAAATGCAAAACGCCAACCCGAAGGTTGGCGTTTTCTTTAACGCGGCACGACCGGCTTGCGTGTCGGCTTCGGCCCTTTGCCTTTGGCCGCATCCTTGCGTTCCTTGGCCGCCTGCTGGTTGCGGGCGAATGCCGCAGCCTTGGCCTGTTCACGCTTGTCCCACGGATTACCGCCATCACTGGCACGCGGCGGCAGACCGGTGTGCTGGGTGAGGATCTTGGTGGTCTTCTCTTTGGCGACCTTGTGGCTGCCGGCCGGCGTCGAGTTCTTGCGACGGGCGCTCTGGTAGCTGTCGGTGGCCGGCTGATGCGCCGGGATCAGTTGATCCTTGCCCGGCCCGATCAGATCGGCGCGGCCCATGCGGATCAGCGCTTCACGCAGCATCGGCCAGCCTTTCGGGTCGTGATAACGCAGGAACGCCTTGTGCAGACGACGCTGATCTTCGCTCTTGACGATGGTCACGCCGTCGCTCTTGTACGTCACCTTGCGCAGCGGGTTCTTGCCCGAGTGGTACATCGCCGTAGCGGTGGCCATCGGCGACGGATAGAACGCCTGCACCTGGTCGGCGCGGAAGCCATTGCCCTTGAGCCACAGAGCAAGGTTCATCATGTCTTCGTCGGTGGTGCCCGGGTGGGCAGCGATGAAGTACGGAATCAGGTACTGCTCCTTGCCCGCTTCCTTGGTGTACTTCTCGAACATGCGCTTGAACTTGTCATAGCTGCCGATGCCCGGTTTCATCATCTGGTTGAGCGGACCTTCCTCGGTGTGCTCCGGGGCGATCTTCAGGTAACCGCCGACGTGGTGGGTCACCAGCTCCTTGACGTACTCCGGCGACTCGACGGCGAGGTCGTAGCGCAGGCCGGAAGCGATCAGAATCTTCTTTACACCCGGCAGGGCACGGGCGCTGCGATACAGCTGAATCAGCGAAGAGTGGTCGGTGTTCAGGTTCGGGCAGATACCGGGGAACACGCACGACGGCTTGCGGCAGGCGGATTCGATTTCCGGGCTCTTGCAGGCGATGCGGTACATGTTCGCAGTCGGGCCGCCGAGGTCGGAAATGACCCCGGTGAAACCCGGCACCTTGTCGCGGATCTCTTCGATTTCGCGAATGATCGACTCTTCGGAACGGTTCTGGATGATGCGGCCTTCGTGCTCGGTGATCGAGCAGAAGGTGCAGCCACCAAAGCAGCCACGCATGATGTTCACCGAGAAACGGATCATGTCGTACGCCGGAATCTTCTCCTTGCCGTACGCCGGGTGCGGCACACGGGCGTAAGGCATGCCGAACACGTAGTCCATTTCTTCAGTGGTCATCGGAATCGGCGGCGGGTTGAACCAGACATCGAGCTCGCCATGCTTCTGCACCAGCGCACGGGCGTTGCCCGGGTTGGTTTCCAGGTGCAACACGCGGTTGGCGTGGGCGTACAAAACCGGGTCGTTACGCACCTTCTCCATCGACGGCAGGCGGATCACGGTCTTGTCGCGGGTCATGCGCGGGCTGGCCAGGATCTGCACGACCTTGGCTTCCTGCGGATCTTCGACCGGGCCTTTTTCCTGCTCGATGGCGCAGGCCTGAGTGTCCTGGGTATTCACGTACGGGTTGATGATCTTGTCGACCTTGCCCGGACGGTCGATGCGCGTCGAGTCGACTTCGTACCAGCCCTGCGGCGTGTCGCGACGGATGAACGCGGTGCCGCGCACATCGGTGATGTCTTCGATCTTGTGGCCCCACGACAGGCGCTGGGCGACTTCGACAATCGCGCGCTCGGCGTTGCCGTACAGCAGAATGTCGGCGCTGGCGTCGATCAGGATCGAGTTGCGCACACGGTCCTGCCAATAGTCGTAGTGGGCGATGCGGCGCAGCGAGGCTTCGATGCCGCCGAGCACGATCGGCACGTGCTTGTAGGCTTCCTTGCAGCGCTGGCTGTAAACCAGGCTGGCGCGATCCGGACGCTTGCCGGCCATGCCGCCGGGCGTGTACGCGTCATCGGAACGGATTTTCTTGTCCGCGGTGTAGCGGTTGATCATCGAGTCCATGTTGCCCGCCGCGACGCCGAAGAACAGGTTCGGCTCGCCGAGCTTCATGAAGTCGTCTTTGGACTGCCAGTTCGGCTGCGCGATGATCCCGACGCGGAAGCCTTGCGACTCCAGCAGCCGGCCGATGATCGCCATGCCGAACGACGGATGATCGACGTAGGCATCACCGGTAACAATGATGATGTCGCACGAATCCCAGCCGAGCTGATCCATCTCCTCCCTGCTCATCGGCAGGAATGGCGCTGGCCCGAAACATTCGGCCCAATATTTTGGATAGTCAAATAACGGCTTGGCTGCTTGCATGTCGACGACCGGTGTTGAAGTGAAAAATCGCGGGCGCGGAATATAGCACAAATTTTGACCAATTCCGACGACGGTGGTCGGTTTCTCCAAGAGGCTGCCCATCCGGGCACTACGCGTTTCATATGAACGCACAACGCACGACACGGCAAGGAAGCCGACCACTCAGCGCATCTCATATGGGATAGCGAGGCGTGAATGTTAAAGGATGACAAGCAATGCCAATCAAACCGCCAATCAGAGGCTCAACAATCGCATCGGTCCATGGGACGCACGTCAGCGACTCGGTGCCCAGGCCCGGTAACAGGAATTCAGTCGGCGGCACGTTGGTGTTCCCCTCTCCTGCCCGACTCCCTTCGACACCGACGCTGACGCCAACCGATCCAGCTCAACCGGTCATTACTCCCGTGCCACCGCGAGTCGGGCTCAGGTCGACAGCGAACTCGGCACCGGTCCCCGCTCTGCCCGAACGTTCCCTGAAGGACTACTGGATCACTTCGCTGGCGGTGCTGCCGGCACATGACGCCCAAGGTATTTCGGTCCACAGGGGACGTCAGTACGTTAAGGTGCCAGACGGCGGCACCGTCCAGATCGGAGTGGATCCGGCCAGCGGCCTCTATCGCGCAAAATTACCGAGTGAATTGATACCCACAGGGCCGGTGTTAAAGCCCGACGCCGAGAGTGCGCTGTGGTACCCGGTTGAACGCTCGGTGCCGTTGACCTATGCGTTATCGACTGCACGCCTGGAGGCGTTTCGCACCAACCTGGATTTCAGCACGGCCGATCCAGGCAGTGATGGACTGTATCGCTTCAATGGCAAGCTCTACGCGCGGATAGAGCAACACGCCTATCAAGTCCTGCATGATCTCGATGCCTCGTCGCCGCAGAGACCGGTGATGCGCATCGTTCGCCCCGAGGACGCGGTCGCCAGCGACGCTGACAACCTTTATGTGGCTACGCGCCCTGGCAGTTCGGAGCCTGTCGCTTTCGATAGCCGGTATGGCTGGCAGGGCACCATTGTGTACGGTGCCGCAGGAATGCCGCGAACCGTGACGCAACCTTCAAGTGTTTTCTGGCAGCGTCTGGAAGTGGCCTCTGAACTTGACCGGATAAATCTGCGGGTCCAAACAGCGCACGAGAAACGTCAAGAGCTGATTGCTGCATGGCTGACTGCGAAGGACCTGGAGGGTGAGCCCGCCACGAGGGTTGCTGGCGAATTAAGGGCTCTTGTCAATCGCGAACTGCACAGCCACAAGGAGTTGAAAAGTCTGGGGAAGGCTCTGAACTACTACAGAGACCAGAAATCCGTCGTAAGCACCCTTATCACGGAGGAAGGTTACAGAACCAAAATGATCGCGCTGCAGAAAAAGCAAATGCTCGCCTATCAACAACTTGTAGAGTGCGGCCTGAGTCGTCGCGCGCTGGAAGGTCCGCTACTTGACCTCACCCCGGACAGGCTCCCTCGGACCGTCAGCTTCCTCAACCGATTGATGGGCCATCTCAAAGAGCGCCAGCTCATTGCCGATAATCTATTGAAGAAATGGAAGGTCTCGCCGGACGATTCGAGCGACATACTTTCATCGGCAGATACTCATAACGTCGTCGCCTCGTGGGTGCTCACCAAAAGCATACTGCTGGACAATCCTCAAGCGGCCGGCAACGCTGTTCAGGCCTCTGACCTGGCCGTCCAGTTCGGTCAGGCAACCTTCGTTTACGCAGCACTTGGCAAAATCCCGCAAGAGCTGCACGTATCGGTACTCAGTGGCCTGTCTCAGCAATGCGCAGCACTGCGCGACTGGTACGATCGACTGGACCTGCCAGCCGGCCCCGAACACGCCACCTCACGCAATGACATCAACGCAGAAATCCAAGCGTTGGAACACACCCTGGAAACTCGCCTGACGCGTATCTACCTGGACCAGCCGGACAGTTCCGCACGGCCAGCCCCCGAGCAGCCGATTGACTTCGACTATATCCCGCCACAAGACCGAAGCGGACCCGAACCCAAGCCCTGGCGGCTTTTTCGAGCGAAAAAACACGGTGTCAGCAAGATCAGTATCGGCGCGTCGCGACGCACCGCTCTTGGAGAAGAAGTCATCGACGTCAGCAACCCCTTCGATCCGAAGCAAACCGTTCAAACCTACGAGCACAGAGAGGGCGAATGGCGCCCGGCGCAGACGGTGCGGGAAAAGCCCTTGCCGGCGCTGCTGGCGGACGCCGACCAACAACTGCACAAATCCGACTCGCACGTAAAGACTGCCCTCAGGGAAGAGCGGGGGAAAATCAACCCGGACAACATTGTCGAAACGCTTGAAGAAAAGGCCAAAGCGCTGGATGACACGGCCCTGCAGCTACAGCGGTTCGAACGCAGCGATGCCAATGCCGGGGCATTGATCCAAAAGCTTAAGCAGGACAGTCAGCGCCTGCGAACTACAGGTGAAGACATACGCGTCCGGATTTACAAGGACAAGAATTTTCTCTGCGTCGACCGGGTGATTTATCTGATCGACAGGGGCCACATCCGGGCGCAAAAAACCGCCACCCGACTGAAACGGGGCAAGCGCCAGGACAGAGAATACCTCGACATATACGTACTGACGGATGCCCATACCGGCGCGCCACTCTGGCACGCGCATTTTCATTATCCTGCCGTCGACACGTCCGCTCTGAACTTCAACGTGCGCGGCGCCCACCTGAAAACCCTTGAGCAAAGCGCAATGGGCAGTGTGTCGCAACGCAGAGAGGAGCAGGCGGGACGGCAACACGTCGCCATCTGGCGCCATTACTTCGACGGACGCACCGCGCAGAGAATTTTCGACCTCGCGGCGACCACCACCGATCGCGTCATGTGATGGCTGTTCCTCGGCCGGGCGTAGTACCGCCCGACCGAGAAATAATCGATGCACCGTTCGCCGGTAACGAATCCGACCCAGCACTTCGCAATCCCGCTCAGGCCATGACGCCACGAGCTCCAGCAGCATCGGACAGCTGCTGGCAAACTTTACAAGGAAGGTAAGACATGCCAATCAAAACACCGCCAAAAAGAACGATTACCGCCCAGGTGCATCAGCGGTCGGATACCGCAGTGGATTCAGCTGATCTTCGCCCCGGCATACCGGTGCGGCCAGGCTTCGAAACTGCTGCCTCGTTCGATCCGCAATTCCGACCGACCAGGACAACAGGCAGCAACGACCACGACGCAATCACCCAGGCTCCCACCGTTACTGTGCACCCTTCGACATCGCCGAACGAAACACCACGCGCAGCCTTTCTACCGCTGGAGCATTATCGGGTGATGGCCACTGCCAGCTTGCCGGCAGCCAATATCGAGGGCTTCAGAATTCACAAAGGCCGCCAATATGTCGACGTGGTCGATGTCGGGATTGTGCAGATCGCCAAAGACGCCGACACCGGGCAGTACCGGGCTCATCTTGCAAGCGAATCGAAACCTTCCGGCCCTGTTTTGCACCGTGATGGCGATAGCGGATTCTGGCGGGCAAACGACAACGACGAAGTCATTACTGCCCCTCTTACCGATGTCGGCCTGCAAGCGTTTCGCACGGATCTGGACTTCAGTACGAGCGAACCCGACATCGACGGTTTGTTTCGACACGACGGCAAACGCTACGCGCTCATCCACGATCATGCTTATCAGGTCATGCTTGATAAGGATGGCTCTACGCCGGTGCAAAAGGTCTGGCGTATCGTTAATGCCAAAGATCCTGTGGCCAGTGATAGCGACAACATCTATCACGCCAGCCGTAGTGGAGAATCGCGGGCCGTCACACGCAACGCCAACGACACCTGGGTTTCTGTCTCCACCGGCTTGCCTGGAGGCATGCGCCGCCATGAGGCGATCCCGATTCTGCTGCAACGGTATGAGCCTTTCGTCACCAGAATGAACGAGATTAACCAGTCCGCGGAGCGCTATAACGTGCTCGCGGCGCAGGCAGACGCTCTGCCGAGCGGCAGCGCAGGGCGAACGGCAGCATTGATCGCCGTTGAAGTTCACCTGCTCAGGCACATCAAAAAGCAGGCTGACAATTTGCAGTCGATACTCGATCACAAATCGTGGTTGATTCACCTCAAAGCCAACGGGATTTTCGCCGAAGAGCTGCACGCCCTTCGCCTGGATCATGTGGAATACCTGAACCGACTGATGAAGGTCATGAACTTCAGAGGCGAGTCGCTGTTCACCACGCTGTCTGCTGACAACTGCATAAAAGTCATCAGCTTCATGAACAAAAAGCTGAAGCTTCTCGAAGACCGGGAGGTGGTGATGGGGCTGATCCTGAAAGCTGACCGAGGAGCGGCCCCGATACTTGCAGAACTCCGTAATGAAGTGGCCACGGCCGAGCGCATCAACTTCAACAAGCTGAACCTGTACGTCCACTTGTTCGCAGGCACGCCTGACCATTCGCCAAACGTGACCATGCGCTCGCTGTACTCCATCGACCTCATCACCGGCGATCTGCACAACATTCCCGAAGGCGCGCAGCCATTGTCGCTGATGCTGACCCTCGATCAGATAAGAGGTGAAAGAGGTCGCTTTGAAGCAGAGCTGTCGGCAGACAGCGTCAAAGCCGAGTACGCCAGGGAGATCCTCGCGCTGACCGATCAATTCGAGACCGGCATCGAAACTCGCTTGAAAGAAATCTTTGCCTCGTCCAACCGCAATATCGAGCTGCCCAGCCTGGATCAGAACATCGACTTCGATTTCATTCCGCCCAAGCCAAGCGATAACGTGTCAGCCCGACCGCCGTCGATGAGGAAAGTGTTCCGCACCCGACGGCACGGCACCTCTCGAGTAATGGTTGGCGACACGGAAACCGCCGCAGACGGCAGCGTTATCGTCAAGGTTTCCAATCCGTTCCAGCCAAATGGCCTGGTCGAACGATACGAGAAAAGGCAGGGTGAATGGCTGCCTGTTCGTCCGCCTATCGTCAGCACTCCGCGACCGGAACTGATCGCCGAGGCCAACCGCTTATTGGTTGACGTTGAAAAGCACATTGCCCAGGCACGGAGCAAAGAAACCGCTAAAGACAATCCGACGGAAATAATTGAAGAGCTGGAAAAAGCCATCGATCCGCTCAACGAGCAGTCACGCCGCCTGCAAAACCACGATACAGCAGCTGAGGACGCCGAGATCCAGAGTTTGGCCGAACGCTTGCAAACGGCTGCCGACACACTGACCGCGCATGG
This sequence comes from Pseudomonas sp. NPDC079367, assembly GCF_044542195.1. Classification (NCBI taxonomy): domain Bacteria; kingdom Pseudomonadati; phylum Pseudomonadota; class Gammaproteobacteria; order Pseudomonadales; family Pseudomonadaceae; genus Pseudomonas; species Pseudomonas sp. NPDC079367. Next base: position 8,104 of record NZ_JBITTW010000019.1, on the reverse strand, counting down.
CCAAAGCGTGCTGGTGCGGATGTACAAGAACAAGGAGGTGCTGGACATCATGCGCCTGAACTGGCTGATCGATCACGGCGAGCTCAAAGCACTGAAAACGGTTGACCGCAAACAGCTGGGCAAAGGCAAAGGGAAATCCTTTCTCGACGTTTACTCAATCAGCAATCGCGCTGACGATGCGCCGTTGTGGGAGGCGCATTTTCATTATGAAAAACACAACAGTGAGCCACTGAATTTCACGATCAGGGGCAGCCATCTGAAAACCCTGGAACAGAGCAAGCGCGGCAGCGAGTCGCAACGCCGCGACGAGCAGGCCGGCCTGCCTCACGTCGCAATCTGGCGACAGACCTTCGATGGCAAGACCGCAAAAAAGATTTTTGCCCTTGCCACCGAAGCAGCCGCAGCAACCCGCTGATTCTCAACCCGGCAATGACGCCGAACCGACACGCCACTGCCCGTTTGCGGCAGTGGCGGGCAAGTATTACAGGGAAGTTACCCATGCCAATCAAGCCGCCACCCAAAGGCAATATTTCAGGCAACACCCACGTTCGCCCGACACCGACGCCGGACGTGACTACACCGCGTCCCAATACGACATTGCGACCAGGCTTGGACAGCCCTGGCCTGCCAACACAATCCTCCCGGCCTGCAGGCGACGCTGATCTCGATGGGATCATACCGGCGCCCACGATCACCATGCATCCAGCGAATACGCCGAACGCAACATCACGCGCAACCGTTCTGCCGCTGGAGGACTATCGGGTGATGGGCGCCGTCGGTCTGCCAGCAATCAATGCCGAGGGCTTGCGCATATTCAAGGGACGACACTATGTCGATGTGGCCGAGATCGGCACCGTTCAGGTCGCCCAGGATGCCGACAGCGGTCTGTTCCGCGCCAGGTTGCCCAGCGAATCGAAAGCTTCCGGCCCGATTCTGCTGCGCGATCCGGACAGCGGATTGTGGTATCCGCTGGAAGAATTCGAACCGGTAACCTTCGCGCTGAGCGATAGCCGTCTGGCAGCGTTTCGCACGGCTCTGGTTTTGCGCGACGCGGAACCGGCCATCGACGGACTGCACCGCTTCGGCGGCAAACTGTATGCGCTGATCGATAACCATGCTTATCAGGTATTGCACGATCCAGACGCCTCGACACCCGTAGCCAGCGTGATGCGTATCGTGCGCAGCGAGGACCCGGTCGCCAGTGACCGCGCTAACCTGTACGTCGCAACACGTCCGGGACGTTCGGAGCCGATTGTATTCGATGCCATACAAGGCTGGATGGGTACCACCGTAGCTGGCGTCGGCGGCATGATGCGTGGCGACGGCGCTGAAGTGCCTGCGCGCCCGGGCATGCGTGCGCGGCTGTCGCAGGCTCTGAACCGCCTGCGCAGCCCGCAATCGCGGGCACGAAAATTATTTCCGGACCACACCGACGAAGAAATCAGTCGTTTCATCACGTCCTTGGGCAATGACGTCTCTGGTGGGTTGACCCAGCGCGAAAGCGCCTACAAATCCCTCAAGACCGAGCTGGATGCCTGGCTGCAGCAATCCGCCAACGCAGCGCCACCGGGCACTTCGCCAACCCATGCACAGCAGATCGCGCAAAGCCTCAAGCGCTGTTGGCGCCACCAGACCGGAGCCATTTTATGGCTTGAGGCTGGCAGCGGCACACTGCCGGCGCTGAAAGCAGATTTCAGCCATGTCCGGCACCTGACGCTGCAATCGGTTGCCTGGTCGGAAGCGGCGAGTACTTTGCTCGGCAATTTCTCCGGCCTGGAGGGGCTGCACATCAGCGGCTCGACCCTGGCCACGCTGCCCGCATCACTTGCACGGATGCCCGGCCTGAACAGCCTTGATCTGAGTTCGAACCGAATCGCCCTCAACGAACAAACGACTGCTGAACTGGGTTCGCTGAGCAAACTCAAGCATCTCGATCTGTCGGACAACCCATTGGGTCAAACGCCGGACTTTTCCGCCATGCCCGATCTCAAAACCCTGAAGCTGAGCAACGCACAACTGGATCAGTGGCCTGCCGGTCTGCACAAGCAGTCCCGGCTGACGCACCTGGACCTGCGCAACAACCGTTTGACCGCGGTCCCGGACGCGAACCTCAATCCACCCGCCGTTCAGTTCGAAGCGCTCGCCCGTATCAATAGCGTCACGCTGCTGGAGGGCAATCCGTTCCCGCCCGGCTACTGGACGAAACTGGAAGACTTTTGGCAACGGGTAGCGATCGAACAGCCGGAACTGGGCAACAGCGCGGCGGCCGATGCATTCAGGCTCCCCAGTGACATGCCGGAAACCGCCAGCGTGCAGCGGGTCTACCCTGATAAAAACCCAAAGCAGCTGCGCGCGTTTCTCCTCGCTCTGAACGACGACGGCAAAGCGCAACTGGCACGCCGTGTCGCAGCGCTGGATTCACTGGAATCCCAACTCGATGCTTATGTCAACGGCAGCCAGCCCGACGCATCCGGTGCTGACGCACCGGCAAAAATACAGGCGCGCCGTATCGGGGATATCATCAAAGCCTGTTGGCTGGATTCGACACACACGCTGAGGCTTGCGCTGATCAAGGCGCCACTGCCGAAACTCAGCGCCGACTTCAGCCATGTCAAATCGCTGTTTATCAATGCCGCTACGTGGTCGGGCGACGCCGAGACCTTCCTGGCTGGTTTCCCCAATCTCGAACGCCTGGTCATCAATCACTGCGGGCTGGAAGCTCTGCCCGCCCCCATCTCTGCCATGCATAACCTGACCAACCTGGATCTGGCCAGCAACCGTGTGCAATTGACGGAGGACAGCGCGACAGCCCTCAGTGCCATGAGTCAGCTCGAAGCGATCAACCTGAGCGACAATTCGGCCCTCGGTTCGATGCCTGATTTCAGCGCTCTGACGCGGGTAAGGCAAGTGCTGCTCAATAACACGGGCATCGACCAGTGGCCTAGCGGGTTGCAGGACAAGACCGAGCTGATCATCCTTGATTTGAGCAACAACCGTTTGAAGGAAGTGCCGCCGACTTACCTTGATCCGCCGGCAGAGCAGTTGCTGGCGATCGCCCGAATCAACGCCGCGACTGTACTCAAAGGCAACCGCTTTGCGGCCGGTTACGGTAAGAAGTTCGATGAGTTTTGGCGCCGCGTCAGCACAGTCGCTCCCCATCTGCTGGCTCACCCCAACTTCGATAGTGACAACTCCGTTGCGCAGCGTTACCAACGGCTGTTTCCAGGCAAGAACATGAAGCAGTGCAGGGAATACCTGTGGAGCCTCGACGCGGACACCGTAGTCACCAAAGTGCGCAGTCTCGAACGAGAATTCAAAGTACTGAAACGCCAGCTCGACGATTGGGTTTTTTCCGGCGGCGGCAATCTGGGCGGGTACATTCGCGCCGACCAACTGGCGCTCAATGCGCAAACCCGCCCTGACCGGGTTACCGCCAGCAACAAAATTATCAGTTGCTGGCGGCGCGAAACGCCTCAAAAACTCGCCAATGACAGAACTCCTATCGGTCTCGAGCTGGACCTCAGCGATCTGCGTCTGCCAAGCCTGCCGGACATTGACGTCGATTTCACTCACGTCGGCTCGCTCAAGCTCAGGAACATGAACCTGAGCACCTCACCGGAAGGTTTTCTCACCCGTTTCCGCCACATACGCTGGCTGGATATGGGGCGGAACCAACTGCGTGAACTACCGCCGGCCATTGGCGAAATGCAGGGTCTGACGCGTCTGTTTCTGGAAAGTAACCATATTTCCCTGAACGTCGATACTGCCCGGGTGCTAGGGGATCGCACCACCCTGCGCGCACTGGGGCTGCAGGATAACCCGCAGCTGGGCATCGTTCCCGATCTAAGCCGGATCGTCGACCTGCGTTCCATCGATTTGTCCCATACAGGAATCGAAACCTTCCCGACGGGATTGATGAATCAGCCGCTGCTGGACACGGTCAATCTGAACCACAACCGAATCACGGAAATTCCCGACGCCGTCATCGCGCCACCAAATAATCAATTGGCGGACAGCGTGCGCGTCAACAACGTCACCGATATTTCGTACAACCCACTGTCGGACGCGACGGACGCACGCCTGTTTCGCTACAACAATCGCCTGAGAGCAGCCGGGACACCGCTGACAGGCGCAAGGAACATCATCGGCACGGCCATCGTACGTCCTGCGCCGTTTCGCGTTGTCATGAATGATCCGATAGACCGCTGGACCTCTGGATTCTCCGATGATCAAGTGGCCAACCGCAGTCGCCAATGGCAAACCCTGCGCGACCAGTCGCGCTCGGACGGTTTGTTCAACACACTAGAACGTCTGCTCGATACCCCCACCGGCCACCTGGCACTTCAGGGCCGTGTCTGGCGGTTGATCGACAGCATCACCGAAAACACGCCGCAGTCCGAACGCTTGCGCAACGAAGTCTTCGATCGCGCAGGCGAAGCGGCCTGCTGCGACCGAGCGGCGTTCACCTTTGCCAACCTCGAAGTTCTGTCAATGATGCACAGTGCGGTGGCCCGGGCCGGTGACAAGACGCAGGGGCCGGAGCTGCTCAAGCTGAACAGAGCATTGTTCCGCTTGCATGAAGTCGACAAGATTGCCTCGGCGGATATCGCACAACGCGAAGCAGTCATTGCCGCCGCCAGAACGCCTCACGAGACCGCGAACCTGCCACCGCCACACGTGCCGGAAGAAATCGAAATCAGGCTATTTTATCGCCATGGTCTGAAAGAACGCCTGCAACTGCCCGGGCAACCGGAAGAAATGGGGTTTGCCCACCTGGCCGGGGTCTCCAAAGCGCAAATGGAGAGTGCTTATCAAACCGTCATTGCGCGGGATAACTCAGCCGAGGAGTTTCAGGCGTTGGTGTCCAGGGAGTTCTGGCAAACATACCTGACCACTCACTATCAGGAAGTTTTCGAAACCCGGCGTCAGCCATTTCAGGATCGGCAGGCGGCCCTGGATGATTCATTCAAGGCCAACGAACTGTCGTTTGCCGACTACGACGCGCAGTCAAAAACAATGCAGGCAGAGTGGATGATCGAGGAAGCGGCCCTGATCGAAACACTGAGCCGCCAGGAGCTGGCGCAATACAAGGCCAGCGGCAGTGACGAGGAAGCCGCCGGCACAAGTGCGAGCTGAATGAGGCGAGTGCTGGCCGACGGGTTTCGGCCAGCCTTTTACTCGTCGTCGTCGAAGTTGTAGCTGCCCGGCGCAAGGTTTTCGAAACGGGTGTATTTGCCAATGAACGCCAGGCGGATAAAGCCGATCGGGCCGTTACGCTGCTTTCCGATGATGATTTCGGCGATGCCCTTGTGCTCGGTTTCCGGGTGATACACCTCGTCGCGGTAAACGAACATGATCACGTCGGCGTCCTGCTCGATTGCGCCCGATTCACGCAAGTCGGAGTTCACCGGGCGCTTGTTGGGGCGCTGTTCGAGGGAACGGTTGAGCTGCGACAGGGCGACCACCGGGCAGTTGAATTCCTTGGCCAGGGCTTTCAGGGATCGCGAGATCTCGGAAATTTCGTTGGTGCGGTTGTCACCGCTGGAACCGGGGATCTGCATCAGTTGCAGATAGTCGATCATGATCAGACCGACGTCGCCATGTTCACGCACCAGACGCCGGGTCCGCGCGCGCATTTCCGACGGGCTGATACCGGCGGTGTCATCGATGAACAGTTTGCGATCGTTAAGCAGATTGACCGCGGAAGTCAGGCGCGGCCAGTCATCGTCTTCGAGCTGGCCGGAACGCACCTTGGTCTGGTCGATACGGCCGAGCGAGGACAGCATACGCATGATGAGCGATTCGCCTGGCATCTCGAGGGAATACACCAGCACCGCTTTTTCGCTGCGCAACACGGCATTTTCCACCAGGTTCATCGCGAAGGTGGTTTTACCCATCGACGGACGGCCGGCAACGATGATCAGGTCGGACGGCTGCAAGCCGCTGGTCTTCTCGTCGAGATCGGTGTAACCGGTGGAGAGGCCGGTGATCGCGTCTGCAGTGTTGAACAGGGTATCGATACGGTCGATGGCCTTGGTCAGCAGGTCGTTGACACCGACCGGCCCACCGGTTTTTGGCCGCGCTTCGGCGATCTGGAAGATCTGCCGTTCGGCTTCGTCGAGGATTTCTTCGGCGGTGCGGCCTTCAGGGTTGAAAGCGCTGTCGGCAATCTCGGTGCTGATGCCAATCAGTTGGCGCAAGGTCGCACGTTGGCGGACGATCTGCGCATAGGCCTTGATGTTGGCGACCGACGGCGTGTTTTTCGCCAGTTCACCGAGATAGCCAAGGCCGCCCACCTGCGACGTCTGACCTTCCTTGTCCAGTTGCTCGGCAAGGGTCACGACGTCGATGGGCGAGTTCTGGTCGGCCAGTTTGGCGATCGCGCGGAAAATCAGGCGGTGGTCATGTCGATAAAAATCGCCGTCGGAGACTTGATCAAGCACGCGTTCCCAGGCGTTGTTGTCCAGCATCAGACCACCGAGTACAGCCTGTTCGGCCTCGATGGAATGCGGCGGCACCTTCAGGGCAGCGGTTTGCAGATCGTATTGCTCGGGAGCGGAGATATCGTTCATGGCCACTTGAGTATTAGTGAAAAGCAGGGAATTCAGAAAGACAAAGGGCACGACCTGTAAACAGGATCGTGCCCGATGTTAACCGTCTGACGGACAAGCCGCCAGCCGATCGATGTTGCTTAAGCTGCTACCACGACAACGCGTACGGTGGCTTCAACTTCGGCGTGCAGGTGCACAGCCACGTCGAATTCACCCACGTTGCGGATGGTGCCGTTCGGCAGACGAACTTCGCTCTTCTGCACTTCAACGCCGGAAGCGGTCAGTGCATCAGCGATGTCGTGAGTACCGATCGAACCGAACAGCTTGCCTTCGTCGCCAGCGGTGGCAGTGATGGTCACTTCCAGCTCGGCCAGTTGGGCAGCACGGCTTTCAGCCGATGCCTTACGGTCTGCAGCGGCTTTTTCCAGCTCGGCGCGACGCTCTTCGAACGCAGCCAGGTTGGCAGCGGTCGCAGCGGTAGCCTTGCCGAAAGGCAGCAGGTAGTTACGGCCGTAACCGGCCTTAACGTTTACTTTGTCGCCCAGGTTGCCCAGGTTGGCGATTTTTTCCAGAAGGATCAGTTGCATGTGAAAATCCTCTAACTTTTAACCTTCACCGTTCGCGCTGTCGGTGTCTTTCGACACATGACGACCGCGAAAATCAATCAGGCTGTCAACAATGGCCAGAACCACGAGCAACGGATAGATCAGCTGCATGAACAACAGCAGCGTGACGTACAACCCCACCAGCCAGAAACCGGCCAGTCGCTTCTGCCCGACCAGCCCGTGAATCAGGGCCAGCCCGGCGAACACCAGCGGTACACTGCACAACGGCGTCAACATGGCCATCTGTGCACCGAGATTCGGGCCCAGAAGCATCAACGCCAGCAGTAACATCGCCGGCCCCAGCGGGATGCGGATGGCGCGAAACTCGCGACCAAAACCACCCGGGTTGTACAACAACGCCTGCCAATGCCGCCCGACAATCAGGCTCAGCACGCTGACGATCTGCAACAAGGCCGCAATCAGTCCGGTCAGGACCGGTGCAATCAGGGACGCAAAACGCGCTTGCTCATCGACCGACAATTGCTTGTAGGTCTCACCGAGGAGTGCCGGCATGACCTTTATAAGGGCCTGTGCGAGCATCTCGATCTGGGCCGCAAACGCGACCCCGAGCACCACTGAAAACACCACTCCGATCACTACGCTGACCAGCAGCGTGCGGACCCAGGATTCGCTTGCGCGCAAAACCAACGCAAGCCCCGAAGACCCCAGCAGCACCAGAAGTGCCCGTGGGTCGTCGGCATACAGCCACCAGATCAAGGCCGGCAGCAGTCCCAGTGACAGAACGCCAAGGGCGTCCGTCAATCCGCGCCGCAGCAGCACAAGGCTCCCGGCGGCAGCACCCAACCAATACAACAACGGCAATGTTGCACATCCGGCCACCACGAGAGTGGCCTGCATTCGGCCTCGCATGATGAACTCAGCTAAGGCGCGCATGCATTCAATCCTTTGCTACTTGTCGACTGCCCGGTCTCAGCGGCCGTGGCTGTC
>NZ_JBITTW010000018.1:26143-97850 GCF_044542195.1 Pseudomonas sp. NPDC079367 | reverse complement strand
GCGAGAACGAAATTCTCGCGGTTATCGAAGGCTGATAAATCCCGTTCATTTTCCCGTTACTACAAAGTATTTAAGGAATATCGATCATGGCTGCTAAAGAAGTTAAGTTCGGCGATGCCGCCCGCTCCAAGATGCTCAAAGGCGTCAACGTTCTGGCTGACGCGGTAAAAGCGACCCTGGGCCCGAAAGGCCGTAACGTGATCCTGGAGAAGAGCTTCGGCGCTCCGACTATCACCAAGGACGGCGTTTCCGTCGCCAAAGAGATCGAACTCGAAGATCGCTTCGAAAACATGGGCGCGCAGCTGGTCAAAGACGTTGCCTCCCGTGCCAACGATGACGCTGGTGACGGTACTACCACCGCTACCGTTCTGGCTCAGTCGATCGTCAACGAAGGCCTGAAAGCCGTCGCTGCCGGCATGAACCCGATGGACCTGAAGCGCGGCATCGACAAGGCGACCATCGCCATTGTCAAAGAGCTCAAAGCCCTGTCCAAGCCATGCGCTGATTTCAAAGCCATCGCTCAGGTCGGCACCATCTCCGCCAACTCCGACAACTCCATCGGCGACATCATTGCCGAAGCCATGGACAAAGTCGGTAAAGAAGGCGTGATCACCGTTGAAGAAGGCTCGGGCCTGGAAAACGAACTGTCGGTTGTAGAAGGCATGCAGTTCGACCGTGGCTACCTGTCGCCGTACTTCGTCAACAAGCCGGACACCATGGTTGCCGAGCTCGACGGCCCGCTGATCCTGCTGGTCGACAAAAAGATCTCGAACATCCGCGAAATGCTGCCTGTACTGGAAGCTGTGGCCAAAGCCGGCCGTCCGCTGCTGATCGTTGCCGAAGACGTTGAAGGCGAAGCCTTGGCGACTCTGGTGGTGAACAACATGCGCGGTATCGTTAAAGTCGCTGCCGTCAAGGCACCAGGCTTCGGCGATCGTCGCAAGGCCATGCTGCAGGACATCGCTGTTCTGACCGGCGGTACCGTGATCTCCGAAGAGATCGGTCTGAGCCTGGAAAGCACCACCCTGGAGCACCTGGGTAACGCCAAGCGCGTGACCCTGTCCAAGGAAAACACCATCATCGTTGACGGTGCTGGCGTGCAGGCAGACATCGAAGGCCGTATCGCCCAGATCCGTGCCCAGGTTGCCGAAACGTCCTCGGACTACGACCGTGAAAAACTGCAAGAGCGTCTGGCCAAGCTGTCCGGCGGCGTTGCAGTGATCAAGGTTGGCGCTGGTTCCGAAGTTGAAATGAAAGAGAAGAAGGCCCGCGTTGAAGACGCCCTGCACGCAACCCGTGCAGCCGTTGAAGAAGGCGTGGTACCTGGCGGTGGCGTAGCGCTGATCCGTGCTCTGGAAGCCCTGACCGAACTGACCGGCGACAACGCTGACCAGAACGTCGGTATCGCTGTGCTGCGTCGCGCTGTTGAAGCGCCGCTGCGTCAGATCGCTGCCAACTCCGGTGACGAGCCAAGCGTAGTCGTCAACGAAGTGAAGAACGGCAAAGGTAACTTCGGTTACAACGCTGCTTCCGGCGAATACGGCGACATGATCGAAATGGGCATCCTGGACCCAACCAAGGTAACCCGTTCGGCTCTGCAGGCTGCAGCCTCCATCGGCGGTCTGATCCTGACCACCGAAGCAGCGGTTGCCGACGCACCGAAGAAAGAAGGTGCAGCTGGCGGCGGTATGCCAGACATGGGCGGCATGGGTGGCATGGGCGGCATGATGTAGTGCGACGAGAGTCGCTATAGGTAGAAGCACCTAGCGGGCTACATCTTAGGTGATCACCGGTTGAACCGGTGATCACTTTCCCGCAGAAACAGCTTAAAAAACCCGAAGTCCGGGCGTCAAAACCCGGATTTCCGGCACTCACAAGGTGCTTAGAATTCGGCGTAATGTCGCCTATATATCGTGATTTTCTCTCTGGAAATCATCAGAACGATATGCGTACTGAGCTTGCAGATTTTGAATCACTGCGAGGGAGGTATGGGAAATCGTGTCCAAAGAGCTGGCCTGCTCCTATCTATAGGGCGCAAGCCATAGCTGTCATTGTCTCACCCGGAAACCGCAAGGTAGAGGGGCGCGAGACCTTTTGTTCAGCCAAAAGTAGCCTAGGGATAGTGCGTCGCTGGTAACGGCGGGGTGCGAAGCTTCCTGACAATGTAGTCCCATGATTCTGTGGTGTGTGGTCGCCGCGAGGCACCATGCAGACCCTGCGAGCAACACGCGGGTGAGACGCTAGGCTGGTTGGTATGGCCAACGTAAGTGAACTGCTGATAAACACCGTCAACCGCATGGAGCCAAAGTTGCTGATAGGCTTTGACCAAAATGGTGCATGACTGGTTGTCCCTTTTACATCTGGGGGCACGCTGACATTGAGTCATCGGTGAATAGGCAGGGCCTAACCCATCCTTGTGACGGTTATGGAACTCGGTAAGCCCGTATTTTCGCCATTGGCCTGTATGGCAAGGCAGGTCGACCGTGAGGAAGACTGTTGAAAATGCGGGTAGAGGATGTCGGAAAAAGCGAATGCCTCCCTGTAATGGGGTTGGATAAGGGCTCTGCCCTGACTGGAAACGGTGCTGACTTCCGACTGGTCTTTGATCGCGAGAAGGCCTGTAAAGCCATCAAGAACAGACGTTTGTCGGTTTGACCGGCTGCGTCTAACTCATAGAAATCCCTTGCGGGGCAGTGTACTCACTCCCCCACAAGGGCGACGTGCGTCTACTGCCCTCTGGGGAAATCTTCTCTGGAGGAAAAGCAAGATGAGTGCGTCTGAAATAGAAGTACCTGCGTCCTCCCATCTGGCCATCAGTTGGCATTCGATAGACTGGGAAACAGGTCATCGACAGGTGCGAGGGCTACAGGTACGGATCGCGAAGGCAGCCAAGAATCAGCAATGGCGGCAGGTGAAAACCTTGCAGCGTATGCTGGTTCGCTCGTTTGCCGCCAAGGTATTGGCGGTTAAACGGGTCACTGAAAACCGGGGTCGCAGGACTCCCGGCGTCGATGGGGAAACCTGGAGCACGCCTGAAAGCAAATGGAAGGCAGTTTTTCGGTTAGAGCGCAGGGGCTACAAGCCCCGGCCACTGCGGCGGATTTACATTCCCAAAGCAAATGGCCAGCGTAGACCGCTGGGGATTCCGACGATGCTGGATCGAGCGATGCAGGCGTTATACCTGCTGGCACTTGAACCGGTGTCTGAGACCACAGCCGACCGAAATTCCTATGGCTTTCGCCCTCACCGTTCCACGGCAGATGCAATCGAGCAATTGTTCGTCAATCTCGGTCGCAAGCATTCTGCGCAGTGGGTCATGGAGGGCGATATAAAGGGATGTTTCGACAACATCAGTCACGACTGGCTGATCACTAACGTCCCGATGGACAAAGTGGTTCTAAGGAAATGGCTGAAAGCGGGATATTTGGAATCCGGTCGATTGAATCCGACAGGGGCGGGAACTCCGCAAGGAGGGATCATCTCGCCCGTATTGGCCAACCTGGCCCTTGATGGACTGGAAAAGGAGCTCGAATCTCGGTTCGGGCAGCGTAATACCAAAGCCAGCTACAAGACCAAGGTCAACTATGTGCGATACGCAGATGATTTCGTCATCACCGGCATCTCGAAAGAGCTGCTGGAAAACGAGGTGAAGCCACTCGTCGAAGCCTTCATGGCCGAGCGGGGGTTGAGCCTTGCGGTGGAGAAAACGTTGTTCACGCATGTATCGGATGGGTTCGATTTCCTCGGTCAGAATATTCGCAAGTACGGTGACAAGCTGCTGATAAAGCCAGCCCACAAGAACGTGAAAGCATTTCTGGCCAAGGTTAAGGCGTTGGTTGAAGCGAACAAAGCGGCACCGGCCAGCCTGTTGATCAAGCAGCTCAATCCAGTTATTCGGGGTTGGGCCAATTATCATCGGCCGATTGTCGCCAAGCAGACCTTCAACTACGTGGATTACAGGATCTGGAAATTGCTATGGCGATGGTGCAGGCGGCGACATCTGAATCGCTGCAAACGTTGGATCAAGGAAAAATACTTCAAGCGCGTGGGAACACGTAGTTGGGTATTCTCCGGGCTACACCCCAGCGGCAAACTGCTCCACTTGTTGTACGCCAGCGATACGCCGATCAAGCGGCACACCAAGATCAAGGCGGAGGCTAACCCATACGCCCCAGAGGACGAGATGTACTTCGAGCAACGGCTGGAATATGCGTGGCGAAGCTCGGACGAGGGGAAGCGGAAGACGCTGACGCTGTGGCTTGGCCAGAGCAAGCGCTGCCCGATGTGCAAGCAGTTGATTACGTTCGAAAGCGGGTGGAACATTCACCATGTTATCGAGCGGCACAAGGGCGGATGCGACGAGCTGGGCAATCTGGTGTTGTTGCATCCCAACTGTCATCGACAGTTACACAGTGCGGCACCGGCTCTTTCAACTGAGAAAGGGCTTACAAAGGCTTGAGCTGTATGCGGGGAAACTCGCACGTACAGTTCTTAGGGGAGGGACGGTCAGTAATGGCCGTTTCTTACCCGACAGCCAGCCCTGGCCCTGTAACGCAAAACCCCGCTGGCGAAAGTCAGCGGGGTTTTTTATTGCCTGGATTTCAGGGTTGGCCCCAAACCCTGTGGGAGCGGGCTTGCTCGCGAAAGCGGTGTCATTCGACAGGCGCATTGACTGGCAGGACGCCTTCGCGAGCAAGCCCGCTCCCACAGGTTGATGTGTATTCAGGCGCTGACGGGGTGTGCTCTGACGACAGCCCCAGCCTTCAATCCGGGCGATACAGCACCCAGTAATAAGCCCCCAGGCAAATCAGCCAGCAGAAAATCGCCGTCCACACGTTGTGCGAAAAGAAGTGCGCGCCTTGCATCATGCGACTGATCGAGAACACCGAACCCAGCGCAAAGGCGAACACAAACGCCTGCCGCGCCAGTCGTGGACGGCGGTCGCGCAATACGAAGAACAGTGCAAACAGAGTGAACCCGGTCGCCGCATGCCCACCCGGCCAGCAACGTCCGGGCTTGTCGGTCGCGGGGCGATGCTCCATCAATTTGCTGTAGGTCTCGTGGCCGCCAAACTGCTCCAGGCTCCACGGGCACTGCACGGCGGTCACGGCTTTGACCGGAGTGACAAATGAAGTCGCCAGCCCCAGCGACAGCACCAGACAGCCCAATTCACGCTTGAACGGTTTCAGCTGTTCGATGAAAAACGCGCCGATGAAACCCAGAATGGCAAACACAGAGAAGCCTATCACCAGCTGTTTCGCCCGGTCATGCAGGATGTCTTCAAGAAAATAGCTGTGCCGTCCGATGAAATCCCCGGCGACCGGGTCGTAGAACATTTGCGCCAGAACCATGTCCAGATCGGTCAGTTCGAGCAACAGCAGAATGATCGCCGCCACGGCGGGAATGCCCAGACACAGCCACCAGTTGAGCGGTCTTGAAGCGGGAAGGGCAGAGGTCGACTCCATGGCAGGTTCCTTGGTCGATGAACGGAGGAGAGAGCGTAATCGCGCGGAGTCTGCGCGCGCTGGCGTCGGCGATTTGTTAACCGAAAGTGAAAAAATCCTCGCGCGGCGCACTGCACACGGTTATCGAAAACATCCCCTAGCCCTGCGCCACACTTGGCCGTAAGCTGCGCGAGCCAAGACGGCCGTTACCCCGTTCGGAGGAGGTGCCCATGCGAATTCTGCTGGTCGAAGACAACCGCGACATTCTGGCCAATCTGGCCGATTACCTGGGCCTCAAAGGCTATACCGTCGATTGCGCCCAGGATGGTCTGTCCGGTCTGCACTTGGCAGCGACCGAGCATTACGACCTGATCGTGCTCGACATCATGCTGCCCGGCATCGACGGCTACACCTTGTGCAAACGCCTGCGTGAGGACGCCCGGCGCGATACGCCGGTGATCATGCTCACCGCCCGCGATCAACTCGACGACCGGCTGCAAGGCTTCAAATCCGGCGCCGACGATTATTTGATCAAGCCGTTCGCCCTGTCCGAGCTGGCGGCCCGCGTCGAAGCGGTCATGCGCCGTGCTCAGGGCGGTGGCCGCCGCGCCTTGCAGGTCGGTGACCTGAGCTACGACCTCGACACCCTGGAAGTGACCCGTGAAGGCAAGCTGCTCAAGCTCAACCCGGTCGGCCTCAAGCTGCTCGCGGTGTTGATGCAGAAAAGCCCGCATGTGTTGCGTCGGGAAATTCTCGAAGAAGCGCTGTGGGGCGATGACTGCCCGGACAGCGACAGCCTGCGCAGCCATGTCCACCAATTGCGTCAGGTGATCGACAAGCCATTCGCCAAGCCACTGCTGCACACCGTGCACGGTGTCGGTTATCGCTTGGCTGAGGGCAGAGATGGAGTTTAAACAGAGTCTTTCCCAGCGGATCATCATCGCCTTTGCACTGATGAGTGCGCTGGTGGCCGGCGCCTTCGCCATGGGTATCGTCGCAACGGTGCACCTGGTGGAAGAGAAACTTATTTCGGCGGGGCTGGGCGGCGACCTGCAACGTTTGCTGCTGATGGACAACGTCTCCGACTGGAGCCATCGCCCCGAACCGGATCAGTTGTTCTATTTCAGTGGTGGGCCGGGCGATTTCGACCTGCCCAAGGATCTGCGTCACCTCGATGCGGGTTTCCATGAGGTATTTCGCGAGCAGTTGTCCTATCACGCCATGGTCGAAGTGGTGGATGGTCGGCGCTACGTGCTGCTGCAGGATCAAAGCGATTTCGAAGAGCGCGAGCGCGTGCTCTTTGCGGTGGTGCTGGTGGGCTTCGTGCTCAGCCTGGCATTGGCGGTGTTTCTCGGCTGGGTGCTCGCACGCAAGGTAATGGCGCCGGTGGTGCGCCTGGCGCGGCAGGTCCGGCATCGCGACCAGTTGCTCGGGCTGGCGCCACCGTTGGCGCCGGATTACGCGGCGGATGAAGTCGGTGAACTGGCGGTGGCGTTCGATGCCACGCTGGGGCGTCTGCGGCAGGCACTGACCCGCGAAAGGCTGTTCACCAGCGACGTCAGCCACGAATTGCGCACGCCACTGATGGTCTTGGCCAGTTCCTGCGAACTGCTGCTGGAGAACCCCGGAATCGATCAACGCGGTCGTGCGCAGGTCGAACGCATTGCGCGGGCCAGCGAAGAAATGCGCGAGCTGGTGCAGACCTTCCTGATGCTGGCGCGCACACAGAATGAAGAAGCCGCAGCGGCGCCGCAGCAGAACCTCATACAAGTGGCCGAGAGCCTGCTGTGCGTGTGGCGCGAGCCGATCGAGCGCAAGGGCCTGACGCTGATGTTCGAGCCGGGCGACCCTCCGGACACTCGCTACAACGCAACTTTGCTGAACGCGGTGATGGGCAATCTTCTGCGCAACGCATTGCATTACACCGAACAGGGTTTCATTCGTCTGACGCTCACCGCCAACGGCTTTGTCGTCGAGGATTCGGGGGTGGGTATTCCCGAGGAAAAACGCGAGGCGATGTTCGAGCCCTTCGTGCGTGGCAGCGAGAAACGTGGCGAAGGCCTTGGCCTGGGTCTGTCCCTGGTGCAGCGCATCTGTGAGAACCAGGGCTGGACGGTCAGCTTGAGCACGATGGACCCCAATGGCTGCCGATTCGAGGTAGATCTTGGCGTTAATGCCGGCAAATAGTGGCTCGAGGCTACTCCCGTATAGCTGTCTAAATCCTGTATAACGTTGTAATACTTTGCGGATTTACCTGACAGAATTTTCACAATTGGATGACCTGACGCTGACAGGTCGCTGCTTAAGGTGGCGTCATCAGAACTCAGGAGTCCAGATGATGGCCGGCCCGATCAAGCTCGATTTTTCCGAAAAGTACGACGACCAACACGCACAACGATATTTGCGCAAACATCATGAAACCCTGGGCCGTCGCCTGTCGCACTGGCGCGACGAGCAATTGGGTCGCAAGGCCTTGGCGTTGGCGGGGGATCCCGGTCTGGTCCTGGATCTGCCCTGCGGTGCCGGGCGTTTCTGGCCAATGCTCGCGGAAAAGCCCAATCGGGTGATCATCGGTGCGGACAATTCCGAATCGATGATCAATGCCGCGATGCAAGGGCAACCGGGCGATGTGGTAAAGCGCGTGCAACCGCTGCACACCTCGGCGTTCGATATCGCTCTGCCGGATAACTCGGTCGACAGCATTTTTTGCATGCGCCTGTTGCACCACATCGGCGAGGCCGAGCACCGCCGGGTGATTCTGCGGGAGTTCGAGCGGGTGACCCGTGACAGCCTGATCGTTTCGTTGTGGGTCGACGGCAATTTCAAGGCCTGGAAGCGCAAGCGCGCCGAGCGGGATCGGCCGAGCCATGACTACCAGAATCGTTTTCTGATTCCAGCGGCAACGATAGAAAAAGAATTTGAACAGGCGGGTTTCCGCATTCAGGAACAACTGGACTTCATACCGCTCTATGCGATGTGGCGAGTTTACGTATTACGCAAGAGGTAGAAGATGGCAGTGCAAGCAGCAGTTGAAGCGGACGTCGCTCCCCAGGATCGTTTCGATTATTACTGGAACCTGCGCGGCGAATGGGTTGAAGAGCCCAATGTGCGTCGTGGTGGCGAAAGCGGGGTGCAGCGCATCGTCGACCGTGACGGTCACTTGCTGTACGCCAAGCGCCAGACCGGGCATATCTACCGCAGCTGGCTGCACCCCTTCGGTCGCCCGACTGTATTGCGTGAACTTGATGCGCTGACCGGTGTGAGCAAACTCGGTGTGCGAGTCCCGCACATTGTCTTCTGCGGCGCCCAGCCCGATCCGCAGCACAAGTGGCGCGCACTGCTGGTGACAAAGTCGCTGGACGGCTTCCAGGAACTGGAGCACTGGCTGGCCGCCGCTGGTGGTCGCGATCAATGTGGCGACGTGGTCTATGAGCGAGTCCTCAAAGACCTGGCGCAAAACCTGGCGCGCATGCACAAGGGCCGCTGGCAGCACAGCTGCATCTACATCAAGCACGTTTTCGTGCGGGTCAGCGGCGAAGGTGAAACGGCGCAGGTTGAAGTGGCGTTGATCGATCTGGAGAAGTGCCGTCAGCGCCTGACCGCGTATCGGGCGGCGCAGCACGACATGAAGCAACTGCGTCGCCATTCGTCGTTCCGCGATGCCGACTGGAAAAAACTCGTCTACTTTTACGAGACGGCGTTTGGCAGCGCTATCAAAGGTTTATAGCGATGAAACTCGAAATTGCACGAGGTTTGTTCCTGGTCGGGGCCTTGGCAGTTGCTTCACTGGCGGTGGCTGCCTGGGAGCAGCCGCGCATGCAGGTCATAGGGGCGTCCGGGAACGACGCTCATTGTTCGGTTCCGCGGGTGGCCAAGGCTTCCGTGGCGACCCAGCCCGATCACGATTTGCTGTTGTTCATGTTCGGGCTGTCTCAGGGAATGAGGCCAGCCAGTTGAAACGATTGAAGCCCAAGTAAAAGGCCTCGCAGTTGCGAGGCCTTTTTTTTGTTGAAATCTTGCTGGTTTGATCGTTCCCACGCAGCGCGCCGGAACGATCGAACATCCCTGTGGGAGCGGGCTTGCTCGCGAATGCTTCGTATCAGTCGACATCTTCGTCAATTGACACTCCGCATTCGCGAGCAAGCTCGCTCCCAAAGGGGCGATGTGTGTTATTTGGCATCCGGTTTCGCCATGAATGTGTAGACACATGGCAGCACGAACAAGGTGAATAACGTGCCAATCGACATCCCGGTGGCAATCACCAGGCCGATGTCGAAGCGGCTCACGGCGCCAGCACCGGTCGCCAGAATCAGCGGCACCATGCCGAACACCATTGCCGCCGTCGTCATCAGCACCGGGCGCAAGCGAATTGCCGCCGCTTCCTCCACCGCTTCACGCGCACTCAGGCCCTTGTCCTTGCGCAACTGGTTGGCGAATTCGACGATCAGGATGCCGTGCTTGCTGATCAGGCCGATCAGCGTCACCAGCCCGACCTGGGTATAAATGTTCATGCTCGACCAGCCGAGGAACAGTGGAATCAACGCCCCGCAGATCGACAGCGGCACCGTCACCAGAATCACCAGCGGATCGCGGAAGCTCTCGAACTGTGCGGCCAGCACCAGAAAGATGATCGCCAGCGCCAGCGCAAACGTGACCCACAGTGCGCTGCCTTCCTGCACGTACTGTCGCGAGGCGCCGCCGTAGTCGAAGGCAAACCCGGCTGGCGCTTCTTCCCGGGCGATCTGCAGCACGGTATCGATGGCTTCGCCCATACTCACCAGCGGGAAACCGGAAATCTTCGCCGCGTTGAGTTGCTGGAACTGGTTGAGCTGACGCGGCCGCGCACGGTCGCTGACTTTGATCAGCGTCGACAGCGGCAACAGTTCGCCTTGGGTGTTCTTCACGTAGTAATTGTTCAGCCAGTCCGGGTTGTCGCGGTAGGCCCGTTCAACCTGGGCGATGACCTTGTAGCTTCGGCCATCGATGGTGAAACGGTTGATCTCCGCCTCGCCGAGCAAGGTCGCCAGCGTGCTGCCGAGGTCGAGCATCGTCACGCCCATTTGCGCGGCCTTGTCGCGGTCGATATCCACGACGACTTCCGGCTTGTCGAACGCCAGATCGAGGTCGACGAAGGCGAACTTGCCCGAGTCCATTGCGCGTTTCTCGATCCGCTCGGCGACTTGCAACAGCAGCTCGTAATCATTGGCGGTATTGACCACGAATTCGAAGGGCAATCCTTCACCGGTGCCGGGCAGGGAAGGCAGGTTGAAACCGAAGATCTGCAGGCCGGGAATGCTCTCCAGTTTGCTTTGTACTTCGGGGAGGATTTCCATCTGCGTACGGCTGCGCTCGTTCCACGGTTTGAGCAGGAAACCGCCGATACCGGCCTGCACGCCGTTGTAGCCGTTGATCTGGAACGATGAGTAGTACTCGGGAAACTCCTTGAAGATCGTGATGAACTCGTCGGTGTAAGTGCTCAGGTAGTCCAGGTTGGTCGGCTGCGGCGCACTGGCCATCATGAAAATGATGCCCTGGTCCTCATCCGGGGCCAGTTCCGACTTGGTGAACTTGAGAAACACCGGAATCAGGCACAGCACGATCACCGCAAACACCAGCACTACCGGCCGGGTATTGAGCGTGCCGTGCAGCATGCTTTGGTAGCGGCGCTTGAGCCCGTCGAAAACCCGGTCGAGACGATGGGCCAGTCCGCTGGGATTCTCTTCATGACGCAGCAGAAACGCGCACATCATCGGCGACAGCGTCAGGGCGACGACGCCGGAAATCACCACCGCTCCCGCCAGGGTCAGCGCAAACTCCTTGAACAACGCCCCGGTCAGCCCGGTGAGGAAACCGATCGGCGCATACACCGCCGCCAGGGTGATGGTCATCGACACCACCGGCATGGCGATCTCGCGCGCGCCTTCCAGGGCTGCATCGAACGGTGTCTTGCCTTCCTCGATGTGGCGGTGGATGTTTTCCACCACGACGATCGCGTCGTCCACCACCAGACCGATGGCCAGCACCATCGCCAGCAGCGTCAGCAGGTTCATCGAGTAACCCATCATCTGCATGAAGAACATCACGCCGATCATCGACAGCGGGATGGTCACCACAGGGATCACCACCGAACGCAACGCGCCGAGGAACAGGAACACCACAACGATGACGATCAGTACCGCTTCGAACAGGGTTTTCACCACCTCATCAATCGAGGCCTGAATGAACAGCGTGGCGTCGTAGGCGATTTCGCTTTTCAGGTTCGGCGGCAGCTGCGCTTCCAGCTCCGGCATCAGCTTGCGCACTTCCTTGATTACGTCCAGCGGGTTCGCCCCCGGCGTGGCCTTGATACCGATGTATACCGACGGCGTGCCGCCGAAGGAGCTGATCGAGTCGTAGTTTTCTGCGCCCATTTCCACCCGCGCGACATCGCGCAGCAGCACGCGGCTGTCGCCGTCGACCTTGAGCGGAATCGCCGCGAAGGCTTCGGCGGACTTCAGTTCAGTATTGGCGTTGATGCTGGTGACGGTGTACTCGCCTTTGACCTCGCCGGCGGCGGAAAGGAAGTTGTACTGGCGCACCGCAGCGGTCACGTCGGCGGCGCTCAGGCCGAAGCCGGCGAGTTTCACCGGATCGAGCCACAGGCGCATGGCGAACACCTGATTGCCGAGAATTTCCGCTTCGGCCATGCCCGGCAGCGTCGCCAGTTTTGGCTGGATGACCCGCGACAGGTAATCGGTGATTTGCGGGTTGCTCAGGTCCTTGCTGAAGAAGCTGATGTACATCAGCGCCGAAGCATCGGCGGACTCCTTGCTCAGCACCGGGTCTTCAGCGTCCTGCGGCAGCTTGTTTTTCACTTCGTTGGCCTTGGCCAGCAGTTCGGTGAACAAACGGTCGGTGTTGGCGCCGATGCGCGCGTAAACCGAAATCACCGAGAAGTTCTGCCGACTGACCGAGGTCATGTAATCGATGCCTTCGGCGCTGGCCAGGCTTTGCTGCATCGGCTGGGTGATGTAGCCCTGAATGGTTTCGGCGTTGGCCCCGGGGTACGCCGTGGTCACCGTGATCAAGGCGTTTTCCATTTGCGGGTACTGGCGCAGCGGCAGCTTGCTCCAGGCCTGGAAGCCCAGCAGCACAATCAGCAGGCTGACCACGGTGGCGAGCACCGGGCGGCGGATGAACGGATCGGTAAAAGCCATGGGAATTCCTTGATCAGTCGGCGCGGGGCGGACTGTTCTGCTCGCCGAGGGTCTTGTCGTCGCTGATGGCGATGTGGGCACCGTTGTCCAGTTTGATCTGGCCCGCCGTTACCACCTGTTCGCCGCTCTGCACGCCCTTGTTGATCATCACCAGGCCATCGCGGCGTTCACCGGTCTCGACGAAACGACGCTCGGCGACGAGCAGCGGTTGGCCGTTGTCATCCTTGGCGAGGCTGCCGTCCTCGGCTTTTTTCTGCCCGACCACGTAAACCGAGTTGCCGTACAGGGTGTAGGTGATCGCGCTTTCCGGTACCACGATGTGCTTTTGCGGATCGGGCAGCAGCACTTCAAGGCTGGCGAACATGCCCGGCAACAGCTTGCCGTCGGGGTTGGCCAAGGTGGCGCGTACCAGAATATTGCGCGTAGTGCTTTCGACGATCGGGTTGATCGCGCTGATCTTGCCGGCAAAGTTCTGCCCCGGATAAGCCGCAACGGTGAACTGCACGGGCTGGCCGATGGCGAGTTTCGGCACCGCTTGTTCGGGCACGTAGAAGTCAGCGTAGAGGCTGCTCAAGTCCTGCAAGGTTGCGATTTTGGTACCGCTGGCGAGGTAGTCGCCGACGTCGACCTGGCGGATACCGATGGTGCCGCTGAACGGCGCGAGAATGCGCTTTTTCGCCAGCGAAGCATTGAGCTGATTGACCGTGGCCTTGTTCTTTTGCAGCACGGCAAAGAGGCGGTCGTACTCGCCTTTGGAAATCGCGCGGCTGTCGACCAGTTGCGCGCCACGCCCGAAATCAAGCTGCGCCAGGCCGAGATCGGCCTTCGCGGTTTCCAGCAGGGCGGCTTCCACAGCGCTGTCGAGTTGCAGCAACGGTTGCCCGGCCTTGACCTTCTGCCCGGATTCGAATTTGAGTTCAGTAACGGTGCCGGCGACTTCCAGACTCAAGTCGACGCCTTGCAGCGCCTTGAGTGTGCCGACGGTAGGCAGGCGCATCTGCCACGGCTGCTCGCCGGCCTTGGCCACAGCGACGCTGATCGGCGGCTTGGGTTTGGAAAAGCCCTGGATCATCGTGTAGATCGAAAAGGCTTTGTATCCGCCCAGCACCAGCACGAGCAGCAAAACAACACCCAACATGATCAGCATGCGGCGACGCAGCATATTTCCAGTTCCTTGGATAAATCATGAGACAGGCGGGCACATTACTCCGAGTACCGGGGGGATTCCAACTGGCAGTTATTACAGGGTGACGCAAAAGATCGTCCGATCGCGGCTCGATCCTTCGGCAGCTCCTACAGGGGATTGCATTCCAAAGTAGGAGCTGCCGAAGGCTGCGATCTTTTCAACGGCTCTAGGCCATCAGATGAAGATGGTTGTCCCAGAGCCCCGCCGGCAATTCCAGCGGTTTGGCCAGCAGCTGTTCCTGGCGACAATCGTAGTAGCGGCAGCGGCCCTGACCCGAGGTCACGACAAAGCCATCCTTCACCGCACCAACGCCAGCGCAATCTGGCAGAGGCGCATCGAGGCGCAGTTCGCCGCTGTCCAGATCCCAGATGAAGAAGCGGTTGCCACGCGGCGCCGTCAACGCGACCAGCCGCAGATCGCTGTGCACCGCGACGCTGGCGGTGTAGTGCCCCATCGCCTGCAACTGATCTTCCGCTACGGGGAACGCCACGAACGCTTGCCCGGGTCGCTTGATCGCCAACAGCTCCGAGCGCTCGTGCGACGGCCCCATGAATTGCTGACCGGCAACGATGGTGCCGTCGCTGGCGATGCCCAGGTGACGCACGCTGTTCATCTGCTGGGCGAGGGTTTCCTTGCTCAGCAACGTGCCGTCGCGCTGCATCAGCACCAGGCTCGGCTCCATGGCGTTGAGGTTCATGTCGACGCGGCTTTCCGCTTCGGTGCGAATCCCGCCGTTGGCCACGACCAGCGTCTCGCCGTCGGGCATCCACGACACCTGATGCGGGCCGAGACCGTGGGTGGAAATCTCGCCCGTGTGCACCAGCCGCTCGCCCTCGAACGTGTACACGCCGAGCAGGCCGCGACCCGGATCGGTGGTGTCGTTCTCGGAGGCGTACAGGTATTCGCCGTCCTTGTGCACCACGGCGTGGCCGTAGAAGTGCCGATTCGGCTGCGAGGTCACGGTCTGCAGTAGCTTGCCGTCGCGCAGGTCGATCAGGTAACTCTCGGTACCCGGACGCCGTGCAACGAACAGCGCCAGCGGCTGCGTCGGATGATTGATGATGTCGTGGCAACGCTGGCCGACGTGGGTGGCGAACACCCGCGTGCCGTCGAGCCGATAACCGACCGCGTAATGCTTGCCGTCAGTATCGTCGCGCGCCGACAACAGCAGCGGGCTTTGATCCTTGCGTTTGAACAGCGTCCAGCCGCCCAGCGTCACCGCTCCCAGCAGTGCACTACCTAAAGTCAGAACCTGACGTCGCAGCATGGCACTCGCCCTCATCAGTCACCGTCGTTGGCATTGAAGCCCAGTTGGATGCCCAGCGCCTTGGCCAGTTCGCCTTCATGCAGGCGATGGACGACGTTGAGGCTGTCATAGATATCGTTGAGCTGCTGGCGACCGGCGTCGTCTTCAAGCATTTCGCCGAGCGAACGCTGAGTGCTGTCGAACAGCTTCAGCGAGGCGGCATAAGCGGCGTCGATCTTGTCCGCCAGCGGTTTCTGCTCGGCCGGCAACAGACCGCGAAGGCCCTTGTTGTCGACGCCTTCCCAGACGGTTTTGGCTGCGGCAAGGCTGGCTTCCAGCGCCGTCAGCGACGACTGGCTGCGCCACGCATCCGCCTGGAACGGCTGCGGCACGCCTTTGCTCTGACGGCCCATCGGCGTGCCGAGCTTTTTCTTCAGGGTATCGAGTGCCGTCACTTGTACGCGCAGCAGATCGGCGATCGCTTCGTGGGAGTCGGCGTAGCGCTGGTTGGGGAATTTGCTCATCTGCGCGAGCATGCCATCGGTGTTGTTCCAGCCCTGCAGGATCTCTTCGGCCAGTTGCTTCTGGCGCTCGCCAATGGCGATCAGCAGCGGGCAGTACTTGGCTTTCTGCGCGTCGTTGGCGACGTCAGGCTTGGCGTCGAAGAGGATGTATTCGTAAGCCGACAGGCCTTGCACCACGACGCTGGATTTGGCCAATGCGGCGGCATCGATCTGCGGCTGGGCGACGACCAGTTGCTCGACCTGACGGCCGACGAGGTTTTTCTTGTCCGGCCAGAACTGCACTTGCCACGAACGGTTGCCCTCGGCCAGCGGACCGATCAGCAGCGGCTGCAACTCGGCCCAGGCTTTCTGCGCGTGAAGGAAGTCGGCACGGGCAGTTTCCAGGCTTTCCTTGCCCTGGCAATAGGCGAGGGCGCTGACCGCCAGTTGCCGGTCGGCTTCGACCCAGCGAGTGTAGGTCGGCAGGATCACCGATTTGGCGATCGCCGCCGAAGTGACCGCTTGCGGATCCTGCGGCGAGCAGGCGCCGAGGGCGAGCGCGGCAAGGCTGGTGAACAGTAACTTGGGACGGAACATGTCGGGCTCCCGATGCTTTTTCAGTATTTAAAGTGAGTTCAGAAACGCCAGCAACGCAGCGCGCTGCTCGGCATTGAAAGACAAAACCTGTTGCTGCGCCGCCGTCGCTTCGCCGCCATGCCAGAGCACCGCTTCGAGCAGATTGCGCGCGCGGCCGTCATGCAAAAACTGCGTGTGACCGCTGACCGCTTGCGTCAGACCAATCCCCCACAACGGCGGGGTGCGCCAGTCGCGGCCGGAGGCCTGAAATTCGGTGCGGTTATCCGCCAGGCCTTCGCCCATGTCATGCAACAGCAGATCGCTGTAAGGGCGGATCACCTGATTGGCCAATTCAGGCTCGGCAGCATTGGCCGCGGTGGTGTATTTCGGCGTGTGGCACGTCTGGCAACCGGCCCGGAAAAACAGATTCTTGCCCGCCAGCACCTGTGGGTCGTTGACCCCACGGCGCGCCGGCACCGCCAGGTTGCGGCTGTAGAACAGCACCAGACGCAGAATGTTATCGCTGACTTCCGGTTCACCGTCCGGACCATTGCCGTTCGGCGCCTGTTTGCAGGCGGTTTGCGCCTCGGTGCAGTCATCGAAGGGGCGCAGGCTGGTGGTCAGGCCCATATCGCCAGAAAAGGCGTGAACGTTTTGTTGATTGAGGTTCGGTTGCCCGGCTTTCCAGCCGAAACGGCCAATCACTGTTTTCTGCAACTCATCGTCCCAGACCCGGTTCGGCCGGCCGTTGATGCCGTTTTTCGCTTTCGCCTGGACGGCGGCGTTGGCGAGGATCGCCTCTTCAGGGATCGCTTCGAGCAGGCCCAGACCAATCATCGGCGGCGCCACCCGCGCGGAAAAACGCGTGTCCGGGTGCATCGGGCCGTAGCCGAGTTGAGTGATCTGCAGGGTCGGCTTGCGCAATTCGACCTCGGTGCCGTCCTTGAAACGCACGGGCACCGGGGTGTAGTCGACGCGCACTTTACCTTCCGGGGCGACGCCGGGGACGGCCATGTCCTGAAACTGCCCGCCATACACCGGCTCCGGCACCACGCCGAGCTGTTCGATAACCCTGGCGTAAGGCGGCGCATCGGGAATCGACAGGCGCACCAGCATCGACACCGCATTGCTTGCATCAGGTGCTGGCGGATGACCGCGACCGTCCTTGATGTGGCAGTTCTGGCAGGCGTTGGTATTGAACAGCGGGCCGAGGCCGTCGCGCGCCGTGGTGGTCGAAGGCGCAATCACCCACGGGCTGCGAAAGAAACTGTTGCCGACACTGAAATCCACGCGCCGCGAGGGGGGCAGATTGGCCGATGGCAGGGAGAAGGCGTTCTGATCGCTCTTGCGCACAGTCGCCGCACCGCCCGAACGCGCTTCCCCCGGCTCGGCTTCGGTGAAACGCGGGGCGTCATCGCAGGCACTCAGGCCCAGGGCCAGCAACAGTGCGGACAAGCGAAGCGGCAACGACGGCATCAGACATCCTGCAAACGGGCGAAAACAAAGGCGCAAAGTCTAACAGGGCGGGGGAGTTTGAATAAGAGGAATTATCGTTTGCTTGATACAGCGCAAATCTGCAGAGCGATGCAAACGCCCTGTAGGAGCTGCCGAAGGCTGCGATCTTTTGATTCTGATCTTCAAAAATCAAGATCAACAGATCGCAGCCTTCGGCAGCTCCTACAGGGGACTGTGATCATGGGGTATGAAAAAGGCGACCCGAAGGTCGCCTTTTTTAAAGCGCGCGCGCTGATCAGAACTCGTGATCGGCGTTGTCCGGGTTCAGGTCGCTGATGCCCAGTTTGCCGGCAGCGGCTTCGATCGAGCCAGTCTGCTTGACCAGTGCGGCGATGGCGTCACGAACGACCTGGTTGCCAGCGGTGTTGCCGGCGGCGATCAACTGGTCGTAGTGCTCACCCTTGTTGGCGTGATCGACCATGACCTGAATTTTCGCTTCGGTCGCGGCCAGATCGGCTTTCACCGCGGTGTCGGCGGCCGGATCGGCCTTGGCCACCAGCGACGACAGGCTGGCGCCAGTCATTTTGGTGCCATCAACGCGGGTGTACTCGCCCAGATAAACGTTACGCACGCCTTTGGCATCGTAGAAATGCGAGTAGTGGGTGTTGTCGCTGAAGCAATCCTGCTCGTCTTCAGGGGAGTTGGCTTCCAGGGAAACCTTCATGCGCTCGCCTGCCAGTTCGCCGAGAGACAGGCTGCCCATGCCGAACAGCATTTTGCGCAGACCCGACTCACCCGGCTCGGCTTCCAGCGTCGCGCGATAGTTGTCGGCCACGTTCGGCTTCCAGTTGCCAACCATTTCTTCCAGATCGCTGACCAACAGTTGGGTCACGGCTTTGAGGTAGGCACGACGACGCTCGTTGTGACCACCGGTGGCGCCGGCGCCTTCCAGGTAATCCGAGGCCGGACGGTTGCCAGCGCCTGGGCCGGTGCCGTTCAGATCCTGGCCCCAGAGCAGGAATTCGATCGCGTGGTAACCGGTGGCGACGTTGGCCTCGGAACCGCCCAGCTCGTTGAGGCTGGCAAGTTTTTCCGGGGTGATCTCTTTCACGTCGACCTTGTCTTCGCCGACCTGGACTTCGGTGTTGGCAATGATATTGGCGGTGGCGCCCGGGTTACCCAGTGCGTGCTCGTAGGATTTGTCGACGTAGTCGATCAGGCCTTCGTCCAGCGGCCAGGCGTTAACCTGACCTTCCCAGTCGTCGATGATGGTGTTGCCGAAGCGGAACACTTCGCTCTGCAGATACGGCACGCGCGCGGCGACCCAGGCAGCCTTGGCGGCTTTCAGGGTGTCGGCATTCGGCTTGGCGAGAAACGCGTCGACGGCGGTTTGCAGGGTTTTCGCGGTGGATTCGGCATCGCTGTAAACGGCGAAGACCATGTCGGCGTAGTGCGCGACCACAGCCTTGGCGGCGGCATCGTCAACTTTACCGGCAGCAGGCGCAGGTGCAGCGGCAGGAGCTGGAGCAGCGCTGCTGGAAGCCGGGGTCATCTCGGAGGCTTTTTCTTTGTCCTTGCCTTCGCCGCAACCGGCGAGGGAAATAGCGATGGCCAGCAGACTGGCGGTAGCCAGAGGCATACGAATCATGGCGAACATCCTGCTTCGGTAGTTGAGTGGACTGGCGCCGGGGGCGCGCAAAACTGCGACATAATGCAAATCTTTCGCATTATGTGTAAAGGCGTGGCTGGAAATATTTCTTATTTGCACATGAAGATCAAAAGATCGCAGCCTCGTTGCACTGTAGGAGCTGACGAGTGCAACGAGGCTTCGATCTTTTGATCTTTGAGGCTGCGATCTTTTGATCGTTAAAGAATAGCCGCGTTACTGCGTTGCGCCTGCTTGAGGTAGATGCCCAGCTCCCGCGCCGGCAGCGGTTTGCTGTAGTGGTAGCCCTGACCTTCGTGGCAACCCTCGGAAATGATGTAGGTTTCCTGCTCGGCGGTTTCCACGCCCTCGGCAATCACCTGCATGCCCAGGCTCTTGCCCAGTTGAATGATCGCGCGAACGATGGTCGCATCATCGTCGTCATCAAGCAGGTCCTGGACGAAGCTCTTGTCGATCTTGATCTTGTCCAGCGGCAGGCTTTTCAGATAACTGAGGGATGAGTAGCCGGTGCCGAAGTCGTCGATCGCTATCAGCGCACCGGAGCGGCGCAGGCTGAGCAGATGCTGGGCGGCGGTGGTGATGTCTTCCATCAGGCCGGTTTCGGTGACTTCCAGTTCCAGGCTGCGCGGTGGCAGACGGTACATCTGCAGCAGGTTGTTGACCACCCGCGGCAGCTCGGCATGGTGCAGTTGCACGGTCGACAGATTGACCGCCATGCGCAGATCGACGAAACCCTGATCGTGCCACTCGCGCAATTGCTTGCAGGCCTGATCAAGCACCCATTCGCCAATGGCGATGATCGTGCCGTTCTGTTCGGCCAGCGGAATGAACAGGTCCGGCGGCACCAGACCATGTTCCGGATGTTGCCAGCGAATCAGCGCTTCAACGCCGACCACGCGGTGATCGCGATAGCTGATCTGCGGCTGGTAGACGAGGTAGAACTGATCGCGGATCAGTGCGTCACGCAGGTCTTTTTCCAGCTCGCGACGGCGGCGCATCTCGCTGTCGACGCTGGCGATGTAGAACTGATAGCGATTGCGCGAGCGAGTCTTTGCCAGGGTCATGGTCTGCTCGGCTTTCTGCAAGAGCTTCTCGGTGCTGTCGCCGTCCTCCGGAAACAGGGTGATGCCGATGGTCGCGCGCAGGCGGATCTCCTGATCGTCGAGGGCGAAGGGCGCCTCGAGGTCATCGAGAATGCTCTGCGCCAGTTCTGCTGCTTCGTAGGGTTGTTCGATGTCGGCCTGCACCAGTGCAAACTGGTCGCCGCCGAGACGGGCGAGGGCGCCAAGACGACCGCTGTGGGCGCGCAATCGATCGGCCAGCGCCAGCAGCAACTGGTCGCCGGTCTGGTAGCTGAATTGTTCGTTGATGCCTTTGAAGTCATCGAGACCGACGCACAACACGGCGACGCGGCGCTGCAATTTGCCGGCATCGACGAGAATCTTGTCCAGTTGCTGCTGCAACTGCTGGCGGTTCGGCAGACCGGTGAGGAAGTCGTACTGGGCCATGCGCAGCAGGCTGTTTTCCGCTTCGTGGCGCAGGTGAGTGTTGCGTTCGATGGACTCTAGCAACTGGTTGGCGGTGTTGATCCACAGGCCCAGTTCGTTTTTTTCGTGGCCCTTGATCTGCGGAATCTTGTGCTCGCTGGGACGATCGGGGTTGATCTCGGTGAGGTGCTCAATGATTCGCGACAGCGGTTTGGTCAGCAGCCAGTGATAGACCAGATACAGCACCAGGCCCAACGCCAGTGCGCGTAACACCCCGGAAATGAAAATGATTACTGAGCTGACGATAAACCCTTCGCCATAGGTGGCGGTGTCGAGGGTGATGCTCAGGTCGCCGTAATACTCGCTGTAAGGGCCACGGCCGACCAGTTGCGTGGTGAAGGTGCGTTCCTGGCCGAGAATCAGGTCGGTCAGCCAACGGCTGTTGGAGTGCTGCAGTTCGCGGGATTTCTGCGCGAGCATGGCTTCGTTGGGGTGGCCGATCGAGGCCTGGCGCACGGCGTCGTCCTGAAACAACCCTTCGATCACCTGCATGCCCATTTCCCGGTCCAGGCTGTAAACCGCCTGGGTCGACGGATCGCGAAACATGTCGAGGATGCGCTCGGCGTCACCGGCCACGGCCTGGCGGGTCTTGTAGGCATCAAAGACAATCTGCGCGCAGCTCAAGACTACGCCTACGATCAATGCCGACAGGAGCACGACCCGGAGCAACTTCACCGACAAGCTGTTCTTGAGTTCCAGCTTCAAAGGGTTATTCCTTGTTCCGTGCGGGTAGCGTCAAGTTGCCATGAGTATTGGCAATCCCGGGTTGGCAGTCAAAGGGACAATCAGGCACGGGAAAATTCGCCGGTATCCTGGCCGCCATGTGGTCATTTGAGTAATAGCTCTGAATTACTGTGTCGGTTGCAATCGCCCTCAACTTGAGCACCGGGTCAAAGATTTTTTCCTATCGTGGATGGTAGTCGGCTCAAGGCTCCCGGCAAACGGCGCGAGGCTGCTTTTGGCGTGCGACAAACGCCATGCGCCGGGCATAAAAAAACCCGGCCGAGGCCGGGTTTCTTGTCTGGCGTGCAGCTTAAGCGGTGAAGGTTTTGCCTTCGAACTGCTCGGCCACAAACTTCCAGTTGACCAGGTTCCAGAACGCTTCAACGTACTTCGGACGCAGGTTGCGGTAGTCGATGTAGTAAGCGTGTTCCCAGACATCGCAGGTCAGCAGCGGGGTGTCGCCGCTGGTCAGCGGGTTGCCGGCGCCGATGGTGCTGGCCAGGGCCAGGGAACCGTCAGCCTTTTTCACCAGCCAGCCCCAGCCGGAACCGAAGGTGCCGATCGAGGTTTTGCTGAATTCTTCCTTGAACTTGTCGAACGAACCGAACGCTGCGTTGATGGCATCTGCCAGTGCGCCGGTTGGTTGACCGCCGGCGTTTGGCGCCAGGCAGTTCCAGTAGAAAGTGTGGTTCCAGACCTGAGCGGCGTTGTTGAAGATGCCGCCCGAAGAAGTCTTGACGATTTCTTCCAGGGTCTTGCCTTCAAACTCGGTGCCTGGCACCAGGTTGTTCAGGTTCACGACGTAGGTGTTGTGGTGCTTGTCGTGGTGGAACTCCAGGGTTTCCTTGGAGATGTGCGGCTGCAGGGCATCGTGTGCGTAAGGCAGCGGCGGCAATTCGAAAGCCATGATGATTCTCCTAATCAGGTCTGTTGCGGTGAGCGCAAGGCCGATCACGGGCGGCCGGAAATGCACCGGCGAGTTTTTACTCTTTGCGGCGCAGGGTTCGGATCATAGCACCGGGGTCGCGCCTTAACCACGCAACAACTGTGTGGGATAGAGGTTCCAGAGCCTTTGGCAATTATTCATCCGGCGATGATCAATTGCGCGGCAACGGCAAACATCATCATCGCGACGACCAGATCGAGGATGCGCCAGGTGCTCGGCCGGGCCAGCCACGGTGCCAGCCACGCCGCGCCAAGTGCCAGAGTGAAAAACCACAGCAGCGAGGCACTCGCCGCGCCGACCACATAAGCGCCCGGCACCGATTGCTGCGCGCCCAGCGAGCCGATCAGCAAAACCGTGTCGAGATAAACGTGCGGGTTGAGCAATGTCACCGCCAACGCGCTGAGCATCACCGCGCGCAGCGAACGCACGGTCTGGTTCTCGCTTTGTTCAAGGCTCTGCTTCGAACAGGCCCGGCGCAGCGCCTGGCTGCCGTACCAGATCAGAAAGGTCGCGCCACCCCAACGGGCAATCGCCAGAAGCGTCGGGTTCTGCGCCAGGATCGTTGCCAGCCCGAACACCCCGGCTGCGACCAGAATCGCGTCACACACCACGCACAGCGCGGCCACCGGCAGATGGTGTTCACGGCGCAAGCTTTGCGCCAAGACAAAAGCGTTCTGTGTGCCGATCGCCATGATCAGGCCGAACGCCACCAGCAGGCCGTTTACATAGCTTTGCCACATGAGAGATGTCCTTTGAAAGAGAGTGCTTGCTGGCTATTCTCGGGTGTGGCGCTGTATAAGAAAAACCAATAGTGCTGATCGCCCATTAGGAAAACTGATGTTTGACTATAAATTGCTCTCCGCGCTGGCCGCCGTGGTCGAGCAGGCCGGTTTCGACCGCGCCGCGCAGGTGCTGGGCCTGTCGCAGTCGGCCATCTCCCAGCGCATCAAATTGCTCGAGGCGCGGGTCGGCCAGCCGGTGCTGGTGCGCGAAACACCGCCATCCCCGACGGAAATCGGCCGACGCTTGCTCAACCATGTGCAGCAGGTGCGTTTGCTCGAGCGCGACCTGCAATCGGTGGTGCCGGCGCTGGATGAGGAAGGCCTGCCGGATCGCCTGCGTATCGCCTTGAACGCCGATAGCCTTGCCACCTGGTGGGCCGCGGCCGTCGGCGATTTCTGCGCCGAGCAGCATTTGTTGCTCGACCTCATCGTTGAGGACCAGACCGTCGGCCTCAAGCGCATGCGTGCCGGTGAAGTAGCCGCATGCCTGTGTGCCAGCGAGCGCCCGGTGGCCGGCGCACGCAGTGTGTTGCTCGGCGCCATGCGATATCGGGCGCTGGCCAGTCCGGCCTTCATCGCCCGGCATTTTCCCGATGGTGTGCGCGCCGAACAGCTGCCCCGCACCCCGGCGCTGGTATTTGGCCCGGACGATTTCCTTCAGCATCGCTACCTGGCGCTGTTGGGCGTCGACGGCGCGTTCGAGCACCATTTATGCCCGTCCTCCGAAGGCTTCATTCGCCTGACCGAAGCCGGTCTGGGCTGGGGCCTGGTGCCGGAACTGCAGGTGCGCGAGCAATTGCAACGCGGGGTGCTGCGCGAATTGCTGCCAGATAAACCGATCGACGTGCCGCTGTACTGGCATCATTGGCGCAATGGCGGTCAGTTGCTCAACCTGCTCACCGAGCAACTGCTGCGCTCCTCAAAACAATGGCTAGTGGCTTGAACGCAGCGACAAGCGTCAAGCTGCAAGCAGCAAGAACACGCACCGTTTCAACTTGCAGCTGAAAGCTTGTCACTCGTAGCTGCTTTTCTGGAGTTTTTGATGAAGATTTTGGTTACCGGCGCCAGTGGCTTTATTGGCGGGCGTTTTGCGCGTTTCGCCCTGGAGCAGGGCCTTGAAGTGCGGGTCAACGGTCGCCGGGCCGAGAGTGTCGAGCATCTGGTGCGCCGCGGTGCGGAGTTTGTGCCGGGCGACCTCACCGACGCCGACCTGGTGCGCGACCTGTGCCGCGACGTCGAAGCCGTGGTGCATTGCGCCGGTGCTGTCGGCGTGTGGGGGCGTTATCAGGACTTTCATCAGGGCAATGTCGAAGTCACCGAAAACGTTGTCGAAGCCTGCCTCAAGCAACGGGTGCGGCGGCTGGTGCATCTGTCGTCGCCGTCGATCTATTTCGATGGCCGCGACCATCTCGGTTTGACCGAAGAGCAGGTGCCCAAGCGCTTCGGACATCCCTATGCCGCAACCAAATACCTGGCCGAGCAGAAAGTCTTCGGTGCCCAGGAGTTTGGTCTTGAAACCATCGCGCTGCGCCCGCGCTTTGTCACCGGTGCCGGCGACATGAGCATCTTTCCGCGCCTGCTGAAGATGCAGCGCAAGGGCCGTCTGGCGATCATCGGCAACGGCTTGAACAAGGTCGACTTCACCAGCGTGCAGAATCTCAACGAAGCCATGCTCAGCAGCCTGCTGGCCCAGGGTTCTGCGCTGGGCAAGGCTTACAACATCAGCAACGGTACGCCGGTGCCGCTGTGGGACGTGGTCAACTACGTGATGCGGCGGATGGAAGTCGATCAGGTGCGCAAATACCGATCGTACGGTCTGGCCTACAGCGTTGCGGTGCTCAACGAAGGCGCCTGCAGGCTCTGGCCCGGACGTCCGGAGCCGACACTGTCGCGTCTGGGCATGCAGGTCATGAAGAAAAATTTCACCCTCGACATCAGCCGCGCCCGGCATTATCTCGACTACGATCCGAAAGTCAGTCTGTGGGCTGCACTCGATGAGTTCTGTGCGTGGTGGAAAGCCCAGGACATCCGTTGAAACGATTCGGCCGGGCGGCACTGAACCGCCTTGCGGGTTGAGGGTCAATGCCTGCGGCTGCGGCGGTTATACTTCGCAGCATTTAGCCATCACCGCGTTTGCCAAAGGTTGCCTCAATGTCCATGCGAAACGATGCCCACGACGACGATTTCGATAACGTGCCAAGCCTGCGCGCCGATCCGTTCGATGACGATGACATCGCGCCCAGTCCCCGCACCTCCGTGCATTCGCGTACCGCGCCAGTGGTCAAGGTCAAGGCTGCCAGCACCGGGCCGCTGTGGGCGCTGGTCGGCGCGTTGTTTTTCGCCTTCATCGGTCTGGCCTGGTGGAGTTTTCAGCAGATTTCGTTGATGGAACAGCAACTGGTCGCCACCCAGGAAAGCTTCGCGCGGATCAGCGAAGAAGCGGCCGGGCGCCTGCAGGATATTTCCGGCAAAGTCGTCGCCAGCCAGAGCAACGTCAGCAGCGACAGCGAAGCGCTGAAGCTGCAGATCAAGCAACTCGAAGGCAAGCTGCTCGACCAGAGCAAGCAGCAGCAAGGCGTGGCCGGGCAGGCCAGCGAGCTGGACAAGCGTCTGGCGCAGATGACCGCACAGACCATCGAACAACAGAACGCCAATACGCAATTGCAGGCACAGGTCAAAGCTTTGAGTGCCGAGCTTGCGACAATCAAAAGCACCCCAGCCGATACCAGCAAGGTCGACGCGCAGTTGAAAGCCTTCGACGCCCAGTTCAAAAGCCTGGGCGCCGATATCGCCGCGCTGAAGAAACAGGGCAATCCGAGCGCGGCGATCGATCGTCTGGAGCAGGACATCGTGGTGCTGAAAAGTCAGCAGGACAACCGCCCGGCAGCGCCTCAGGGTGGCGGCAATACCGCCGAGTTCGATGCATTCCGCGCGCAGATGACGCGCAACCTCAACACCCTGCAGGCGCAGATCCAGAATCTGCAACAACAGATCAATTCCCGCCCATAAGCTGATCGAGGCTGGCGAGCACTGCTTGCCAGCCTCGCGGCGCAACGTTCAGAAACGCTCTGAATATCTCTACATGACCGCAAGCCGTCTACGCTCTTGAAACACCAAAAAGAACGAGGGATGCGCTATGGGGTTTTTGCATAAAGTGGCCTGGCTCGGCCTGATCTTGTTGGCCAGTGTCGGCCAGGCCAGCGCCGCCACCGCTGCAAAGGACGACAGTCAGGCCGCTATCGCCTTACTGGAAAAAGCTCTGGCTTACTACCACGACAACGGCGACAAAGCCTTCGCCGCATTCAGTCGCCAGGGTGAATTTGTCGACAAGGATCGCTACGTGTTCGTCCTCGACACCAAAGGCGTCATGCTTGCCAGTGGCGGGCCGTCATCGGCACTGATCGGCCGTGATGTCAGCGAAGTACTCGGGCCGGATCTGCAAAAGGCATTCAAGGATGCGTTGAAAGTGCCGGAAGGCAACGGCATTCAGCAGGCCGAATACCGCTGGCAGAACTGGGCCGACGGCAAGGTCGAGCGCAAGCATGTGTTCTATCAGCGCGTCGGGCAGCGAATTCTTGCGGTGGGTTACTACTTGCCACGCGCTTCGGCAGAACAAGCCAAAGCGCTACTGGATAAGGCCGCGACGGATCTGACCAAGGACGAGAAGGGCACGCTGACCGCGATCAACTCGCTCAAGGGCGGTTATCTGCAGGATGACCTGTATGTGTTCGTGGTCGATCTGGACAACCAGCGCTACGTCGCCCACGGCACCAATCTGCGTTTGATCAACACCGATTTCGGCAAGGTCAAGGACCCTGAAGGAAAACCCGTGGGCGAGCCGATTCTGGCGCTGATCGGCAAGCAGGATGAAGGCGAATACGAATACCGCTGGAAAAACCCCGTGACCGGCAAGATCGAGGACAAGCATGCCTACCTTAAAAAGGTCGGACACTTCCTCGTCGCGGTGGGTTACTACAGCCCTTGAAGATCAAAAGATCGCAGCCCTCGGCAGCCCCTACATGGGAAAGCGTTCTTCTGTAGGCGCTGCCGAAGGCTGCGATCTTTTGCCGTCAGCGGGCGCCGTGCTCCCGCCCGCGCAACAGGTTGTTCGGCATGGCAATCGCCGCTGCCAGCCCCAGCAGCGACACCGCCGTGCTGACCCAGAGCAAGTGGCGGAAGGTCACCAGCAGCTCCGCGCGCAAGGCGTGCTGTGCATCGCCCGGCGCGGCGTTCAGGCCATCGAGCAGGACGTTGCCCGAATGGCCTTCGCTGATCAGCGCACTGTTCGCCAGGTGGGCGACACTGGAGTCGTGCAGCAATGCCAGCAACAGCGCCGACATCAACGCTACGCCCACCGCACCGCCCAAGGAGCGGAACAGGTTGGTGGTGCTGGTGGCGACGCCGATATCGCGTTGTTCCACCGAGTTTTGCGTGCCGACCAGCGAGGTGGGGAACTGCATGCCGCCGGCTATACCGCTGAGCAGCATGAACAAACCGCTGAGCAGCGTTGCTTGTGGCGGACTGAAGGCCATGCCGAGAATCGAGATCGGCATGAGGATCGCGCCGGTAAGGATCTGCGGTTTGTAGCGCCCAGTGATTGAGGTGCGGCGGCCGGCGAAATAGGCGCCGATCGGCAAGCCCATCGCCAGTGGCAGCAAGTGCAACGCCGCGCTGTCGGCGCCAGCGCCGGTAACGCTTTGAAAGCGCAGCGGCATCAGCACGATCAGCGAGATGGCCTGGAAACTGGTGAAGAAAATCGTGCACCAGCACAGCAGCGCATTACGGTTGGCGAACAGGTGCATCGGCAGCAACGGCTCGCGCGCCCGGCGCTCATGCCAGACAAACAGCGCCAATACGATCACGGCGCAGGCGAACAGGCCGAGCACTTCGCGGCTGCGCCATGTATGACCCTGGCCGACTTCTGTGATGCCGAGCAACAAGGTCGTGAGGCCGATGATCATCAGCACCGTGCCGAGGTAATCGATCACCGGTTTGCGCTGCGGAATCGGCAAGCCGCGCAGATTGCGGCGCGCCACCCACCAGGCGCCGAGGCCCAATGGCAGGTTGATCAGAAACACCCAGCGCCACGACAGGTATTCGGTCATGTAGCCGCCAAGCACCGGCCCCGCGACACTGGCCACGGCGTACATGCTGCTGAAGTAACCCTGATAGCGCCCGCGCTCACGCGGCGGGACAATGTCGCCGATGATCGCCTGACTCACCGAGATCATGCCACCGGCGCCGATGCCCTGAAGGATCCGTGCCAGCACCAGTTGTTCCATGCTCTGCGCCATGCCGCAGAACAACGAGGCGAGGGTGAACAGGCCCATGCCGAACAGCATCAGTTTGCGCCGCCCGTACAGGTCGCCGAGCTTGCCGTAGATCGGCACCGCCACGGTCATCGCCACCATGTAACCGGAAATCACCCAGGCCAGCAGGCTGACGTCCTTGAATTGCGCGGAGATCGCCGGCATCGACACGGCGACGATGGTCTGGTCCAGCGCACCGAGGAAGATCGCCATCATCAAGGCGACCAGCACGCTGCGAATGGCCGGTTTGGGCGTTTCAGGCTGATTGAGAGGGGTCACGGAAAACCTGCGGGCAGTGATTGACCCGCATGGACAAGGCGAGCGGGTAAGTGCTCGCCAGTGTAAGTCGATAGCAGGCTATTCGATAGCCTCGTACGGAAGCCCGACGTAATTTTCTGCAATGGTTTTTTGCCCAGCCTCGGAGCTGACGAAGTAGTCCAGCTCAGAAGCGCTGATGCGCTGGCTGAATTCATCGTGTTCGTCGAAACGATGCAGCATCGAAGTCATCCACCAGGAAAACCGTTCGGCTTTCCATACTCGGCGCAGGCAGATCTCAGAGTATTTTTCCAGCAGATCAGTACGATTTTCGCGATAGACCTTCAGCAGAATATTGAACAACGTGCTGACATCGCTGCCGGCCAGGTTCAAGCCCTTGGCGCCAGTAGGCGGGACAATGTGCGCTGCGTCGCCGACGAGGAACATGCGCCCGTATTGCATTGGCTCGACGACAAAACTGCGCAGCGGCGCGATGCTTTTTTCGATCGAAGGACCGGTCACCAGTTTTTCCGCGAGGGCGTCCGGCAGGCGTTTTTTCAGCTCATCCCAGAAACGCTGGTCGCTCCAGTCGTCGGCGTTTTCATCCGCCGGCACTTGCAGGTAATAGCGCGTTCGGGTGGCCGAACGCATGCTGCACAAAGCGAAGCCGCGCTCGTGGCGGGCGTAGACCAATTCGTCGTGGACCGGCGGTGTGTCGGCGAGAATGCCCAACCAGCCGAACGGATAAACCCGCTCGAAAATCTTCAGACAATCGGCCGGAATCGACTGGCGGGCGACGCCATGGAAACCATCGCAACCGGCGATGTAATCGCAATCGACGCGCCAGCTTTCGCCGTCCTTTTCGAACGTGACGAAGGCTTCGTCGCTTTTCATACCGTGGGGAACGACATTGCTCGCCTGATAAATCGTCGGCGCGCCAGCCTCCCGACGAGCGGCCATCAGGTCGCGGGTGACTTCGGTCTGGCCGTAGACCATTACTGTTTTGCCGCCGGTCAGCGCGTGCAGGTCGATGTGCACCTGACGCCCGTCCAGCGCCAGATCGAAGCCGCCATGAACCAGACCTTCGGCATCCATTCGCTCACCGACGCCGGCCTGACGCAGCAGCTCTACCATGCCTTGTTCAAGCACGCCGGCCCGAATGCGCCCGAGAATATAATCAGGAGTCTGGCGTTCGAGGATGAGGGTGTCGATGCCAGCGTTGTGCAGCAACTGGCCGAGGAGCAGTCCGGAAGGACCGGCGCCAATAATGGCGACTTGGGTTTTCAGGGTTTTCATTGTTTTTATGACTCGCAAGCATCACGCAGCAATCGCCGGTGACTGATTTTATGGATCGAGTGCTTGCATTTTTCCCTTGCGGGTCTGTCAATTGAAGGTGAAAACTGAGCCGATACCTGTACATTCTGCCAATCGGTGCGATTATCGCCCAAAACCCGAGGCCTGGATTGAAGTGATGAACAAGCCTGCCCTGCCTTCGATTCCGGTGTTCAAGCTCTATGGCGAAAGCCTGGACTGGCCGACCCCGGACTTGCTGCACTGTGAAACCATCTCCTCGCGCAGTCGCGAACACCAGTGGGAAATCAAACCTCACCGCCACGCGGATCTGTGCCAGTTGCTGTTCGTTTTCAAAGGTCAGGCAGCGCTTGAAATCGAAGGGCAGCGTACGCAACTCCAGACGCCAGCGATTCAGGTGCTGCCACCTTTATCGGTGCATGGGTTTCGTTTTTCCGAGGATGTTGAAGGCTTCATCGTCACCTTGGCCACGCCGCTGATCAACCATTTGCAGGCGCAATTGGGCGATTCGGTACACGCGTTGGCTCGGGTGGAAAACTACCCGGCCGGCAAGGATGGCGATTATCTCAACAGTCTGTTTTCAGCGTTGCAGGCCGAGTACAACGGCCATCAACCGGCGCGGGAAATGCTCATGCATTCGCTGGTCAGCGTGATCATGGTCTGGGTCAGTCGCCAGGCGATCGTCCGTCACAAGGCCAGTCAACGGCCGCAACGCCAGCGCGAATACCTCAACGGCTTCATTCAGTTGGTGGAAGAGACTTACCGCCAGC
Organism: Pseudomonas sp. NPDC079367; assembly: GCF_044542195.1. Classification (NCBI taxonomy): domain Bacteria; kingdom Pseudomonadati; phylum Pseudomonadota; class Gammaproteobacteria; order Pseudomonadales; family Pseudomonadaceae; genus Pseudomonas; species Pseudomonas sp. NPDC079367. The sequence continues at coordinate 66,935 of NZ_JBITTW010000018.1, read as the reverse complement.
ACGTCAAGGTCGAAGACCTCGCCCATCGCCTTGGCATCTCCGTGTCGCACCTCAACGGCACCTGCCGTGAACTGGCCGGGCAACCGGCGTTGCAGATCATGCACGAGCGCCAGTTGCTGGAAGCCAAGCGCCTCCTGACCTACACCAGCATGACAATTTACGAGATGTCGGAGTTGTTGGGCTTTTCCGATCCGACCAACTTCACGCGGCTGTTCCGCCGCCGGGTGGGGATTTCGCCGAAGGCATTCCGCGACCGCTTGAAGGCCGAGCAACAACCTTAATATCACCACCAAATATCTGTGGGAGCGAGCTTGCATTCCAGTTCAGGTCTATCAGCGCAATGCGTTCAGCGTGGCATTGTGCGGAATACACCGCTCATAGTTGCAACTCGCATACTCGCGCGGCAGCTGACGCAACTGCTCGACCCGCCAGGCAGCGGTGCCGTACAGCGCCAGCGTGGCGGCGCAGGTAATGAAGATGGCGGCGTATCTTTTTGTTTTGATGTTCATGGTGTTCGACCTCTGAACGTCTACCTTGCGGTATTACCTTGAGCATAGAACAAGATCAAAAGATCGCAGCCTTCGGCAACTCCTACAGGGGAAACGCATCCCAAATGAAGGAGCTGCCGAAGGCTGCGATCTTTTGACTTTACAGTCCCACATCCCACGCGGGGTTCTCCGGGAAACGCTGCACCAGAAAGTCGAGCATGCTGCGCAGTGCCGCCGGCATGTGTTTGCGCGAGGCGTACACCGCGTACATATTCATCTGTCGCGGCTCGGCATGCGGCAGCAAACGCAGCAGTTCGCCGTTGTGAATATGCACCCCGGCCTGGTAGGTCGGCAGCATCGCTATCCCTGCGCCGGCCAGGGTTGCACGCAGTAAGGTGCTGGCTTCGTTGGCGCTGATATTGCCCTGCACCGGCACCGAAACCGGTTCGCCATCCTCCTCGAAATGCCACAGGCTCTTGCCGAAATAGGAGTGGGTCAGGCAGTTGTGCCGGCTCAAATCTTCAACTGTTCGCGGCGCCGGTTGCTCAAGCAGATAAGCCGGCGCGGCGCAGACCACCGAACGGCACACGGTCAGGCGCCGGGCGATCAGATTCGGATCGAGATCGTTGCTGGTGCGAATCGCCAGATCGATGCGTTCATCGACCAGATTCACCGTGCGGTCGAGCATCTGCAGATCGATACTCACGCCGGGGTAAAGCCTGACGTACGCCGCGACCGCATCGGCCAGTTGTGCCTGGCCAAACGAAGTGCTGACACTGATCCGCAGCAGGCCACGCGGCGCGTCATCGGGTTCGCTCACGGCGGCCTGCATGTCGTGCGACAGGTCGATCATCTGCCGACAGCGCGGGAGGATTTCACTGCCGGCAGCGGTCAGGCTCAATTTGCGCGTGGTGCGGTGCATCAGCCGCGCGCCGACCCAGTCTTCCAGCTCCGCCAGATAGCGCGACACCACCGGCCGCGACAGGTCGAGGTGATCGGCCGCCGCCGATTGGCTGCCCAGATCCACCACGGTGACGAATACCCGCATTGCTTGAAGCCGATCCATGATTTGCCCGCTTTCAGAAACAAACTATGTTCAAGCATCGCATTTTTTGTACTGAGTCTGGCAACTAAGCTCTGCTGCATCGCCAAACTGGCATTCGCAATCCGGAGCAACACATGATCGGCTTCACCCCCTTCAAACGCGTTCTGCTCGCCACCGCATTTTTCGGCTTTGCCGCCCAGGCATCCGCTGGCGAGCTGAGCCTCGATGTCTACAACCCGGGCATCCAGGCGATTTTCCCGGTCAGCTCGGTGCTGGTCAGCGGAGAGAAAGAAGCGATTCTGGTTGACGCGCAATTCGGCAAATCCCAGGCCGAGCAGGTGGTGGAAAAGATCCGCGCCAGCGGTAAGCAATTGACCACTATCTACATCAGCCACGGCGATCCGGATTACTACTTCGGCCTTGACACCCTGACCCAGGCATTCCCGCAGGCGAAAGTGCTGGCCTCGCAACCGACCGTCGATCACATCAAACACACCGTTGACGGCAAACTGGCCTACTGGGGGCCGAAAATGGGCGCCGACGTGCCGGCAAAAACCATCGTCCCCGACGTGCTCAAGGGCAACAGCCTGATCCTCGAAGGCAAGAAATTGCAGGTGATCGGACTCGACGGCAAACAGCCGGATCGCAGTTTCGTATGGATCCCTTCGCTCAAAGCGGTGGTCGGTGGCGTAGTGGTCGCCGAGAACATTCATGTGTGGATGGCCGACACTCAGACTGCGCAATCCCACGCCGATTGGCTGCACACTCTGCACACCATCGAAACCCTGAAACCGCAAACCGTGGTGCCCGGCCATTACCTGGGTGACAGCAGCCGCTCGCTGGCCAGCGTGAAATTCACCGCTGATTACATCAAGGCCTTTGATGCCGAAACCGCCAAAGCGAAAGACTCTGCTGCACTGATCGCGGCGATGCAAAAACGCTACCCGCAACTCGGCGAGGAAAGTTCGCTGGAACTCAGTGCGAAAGTCGCCAAGGGCGAGATGCAGTGGTAAGCCGAACCTGAACACGCAGCATTTTCAAGCCCACTGGAGAATCTCATGAGCAAGATCGCAATCATTGGCGCCACCGGACGTGCCGGTAGCCAACTGCTGGAAGAAGCCCTGCGTCGCGGTCACAGCGTCACCGCCATCGCCCGCGATACCTCGAAAATCGGCAGCCGTGCCGGTGTCGTCAACAAAAATCTCGACGTGCTGGATTCGGCTGCGCTGCAAGCGGCGGTGGCCGGTCACGACGTGGTGATCAGCGCAGCGCACTTCGCCACCGTGCCGGCCTCGGCGATTGTCGGGCCGGTGAAGCAGGCGGGTGTGAAGCGTTTGTTGGTGGTCGGCGGCGCCGGTTCGCTGTTGCTGCCGGACGGTACGCGGGTGATCGACAGCGCCGGTTTCCCGGCCGAATACAAAACCGAGGCGAGTGCTGGCGCAGCGTTTCTTGAAGCGTTGCGGCAAGAGCAGGAACTGGACTGGACCTTTTTGTCGCCATCGGCTGAGTTTGTCGAGGGTGAGCGCAGCGGCACATTCCGGGTCGGCAAGGACCATCTGTTGGTCAGTGCCCAAGGGCGAAGCTGGATCACCTTTGCCGATTATGCGATTGCGCTGATGGACGAAGTGGAAACGCCGAAGCATTCGCGCCAGCGCTACACCGTCGGCTACTGATCAGAGATGCTATCCCTGTAGGAGCTGCCGAAGGCTGCGATCTTTTGATCCTGATCTTGAAAAGCAAAATCAAAAGATCGCAGCCTTCGGCAGCTCCTACAAGGATTTGTGTGGTAAGCGGGTATGAGCCTGCTCAACCAGCCAGAGCATCAGTTCCTCAAGTTGCGGCGAGGGTTCGGCTCCAGCAGGCACCACCACGTAATACGCCAACCCCGTCTTCACCTTCAATTCAAACGGCATCACCAGCCGTCCGGCGTTCAGATCATCACCAATCAGCGACCAATCCCCGATCGCTACTCCCGTGCCATGGGAGGCCATCGACATCGCCTGATCCAGCGTTTCGAAATGCTGGCCGCTGCCCAGGTTACTCAGTTGCAAACCCGCCGCATCAAGCCACACCGACCAGTCGTGAATATCGTGGGTCGGATGCAATAACAGATGCTCCTGCAGATCATTCGGTGATTTCAGTGCGGGCGAACCTTTGAGCAGTTGCGGCGAGCAGACCGGTGTCAGTTGTTCGTCGAACAGATGCAGCGCGCCTGGCGAATGGTCCGGTGGCGGGCCGTAAATCACGGCGGCATCGAATTGCTCGCGCTGAAAATCCACACCGTGTTGCAGCGACGCTGTCAGCTTCACCGGCACGTCCGGGCGCTCCTTCTGCCATTGCAGCAGGCGCGGCAGCAGCCAGCGCATCACGCAGCTTGGTGCCTTGAGTTGCAAGGTTTGCCGCGCCTGACCGATCTGCTCGGTTGCTTCACTGATCAGCCCGAAGACCTTCTCCACCTGCGGTAACCATTCCCGTCCTTCGGCCGTCAGCGCCAGGCCTCTGGCCAAACGAATGAACAACGGATAACCGAGCTGTTCTTCCAGCCCGGCGATCTGTCGGCTTACCGCGCCCTGAGTGATGTGCAGCTGCTCGGCGGCGCGGGTGAAGTTGCAGCATTGCGCGGTGATCCAGAACGTATGCAGAGCGGGCAGGGGAGGCAGGCGTTTCATGGCGATCCGAGGTATGACGTGAGGACATGGCTAGTATGACTTTTAATCGATTGTTGCTGCCAGCTGCGCGCCGTTCCAATAGACCCATGTGCAGACCCGCTTCCACAGGGAATCTGTGTTTCAGCGAACAACAACAGGCAATCAACATGGCAACGTGCGGCGAAGTACTGGTCAAGTTACTCGAGAGTTATGGGGTCGAACAGGTATTCGGCATTCCCGGTGTGCACACCGTTGAGCTGTACCGAGGTCTGGCCCGTTCGAGCATCAACCACGTCACGCCTCGCCACGAACAGGGCGCGGGTTTCATGGCCGACGGCTATGCGCGTACCAGCGGCAAACCCGGTGTGTGCTTCATCATCACCGGCCCGGGCATGACCAATATCACCACGGCCATGGGTCAGGCTTACGCCGATTCGATTCCGATGCTGGTGATTTCCAGCGTGCAGTCACGCAGCCAGTTGGGCGGTGGGCGCGGCAAGTTGCATGAACTGCCGAATCAAAGCGCACTGGTCGGCGGCGTCGCAGCGTTTTCGCACACGCTGATGTCCGCCGCCGAACTTCCGGTGCTGTTGGCGCGTGCGTTTGCCTTGTTCCAGGCCGGGCGACCGCGTCCGGTGCACATCGAAATTCCGCTGGACGTGCTGGTGGAACAAGCCGATGACCTGCTCGCCAGCCTGCCGGTGAATATCGACCGTGCCGGCGCCGCACCGGCTGCGGTGAGTCGCATGAGCGAACTGCTCGCTAACGCGCAACGTCCGCTGATTCTCGCTGGTGGCGGCGCTATCGACGCGGCGCCGCAGCTCACGCAAATCGCCGAATTGCTCGACGCTCCAGTGGCGCTGACCATCAACGCCAAAGGCATGCTGCCGACCAGCCATCCGTTGTTGATCGGTTCGACGCAAAGCCTGGTCGCCACCCGCGCACTGGTCGCTGAAGCGGACGTGGTGCTGGCGATCGGCACCGAGCTGGCCGAGACCGATTACGACGTGACCTTCGCCGGCGGCTTCGAGATTCCCGGCAAGCTGCTGCGCATCGACATCGATGCCGATCAGACCGTGCGCAACTACCCGCCGCACGTCGCACTGGTCGCTGATGCGCGCAACGCCGCGCAAGCGTTGCTCAGTACGCTGACGCAAAAGCCGCTGGCCGATCGCCGCAATGATTGGGGCCAGGTTCGCGCCGCGCGTCTGCGTGATGAATTGGCGGCGAGCTGGGATGCGCCGACGCTGGCGCAGACGTGTTTGCTTGAAACCGTGTTGCACGAATTGCCCGAAGCGGTGTTCGTCGGCGACTCGACGCAACCGGTGTACACCGGCAATCTCACTTTCAACCCCGAGCGACCACGCCGCTGGTTCAATGCATCCACCGGTTACGGCACCCTCGGCTATGCATTGCCGGCGGCAATTGGTGCGTGGCTCGGTGGGCAACCCGATAACGGCGCGCGCCCGCCAGTGGTGTGCCTGATCGGCGACGGCGGCTTGCAGTTCACGCTGCCGGAACTGGCCAGCGCCGTCGAAGCGCGGGTGCCGGTGATCGTCCTGCTGTGGAATAACCAGGGTTACGAGGAGATCAAAAAGTACATGGTCAACCGCGCCATCGAACCGGTCGGCGTGGACATCTACACCCCTGACTTCGTTGCCGTAGCCAAGGGCCTCGGCTGCGCTGCGCAAACCATCGGCAGCGTTGAAGAGCTGCGCGCAGCGCTGCGCAAGGCGACGGACCGGCAAGGCCCGACGCTGATTGAAATCGACCAGAACCAGTGGATGCAGGCGGTGGCCAAATGATCAGTTTCCCGACCACACTCGACGGTCTCTACATCAACGGCCAATGGTCGTCGGGCCGCGAACATCTGCGCGTGATCAATCCCGCCAGCGAGGCGCTGCTGACCACGGTCAATGGCGGTGACGAACACGCCGTGGAGCAAGCGATCAGCGCAGCGACCGAGGCGTTCGAACACTGGTCGAAAACCACCGGCGCCGAGCGCGCTGCGGTCCTGCGCAACATTGCCAATGGCGTGCGCAACGGTCGCGAGCATTTGATGAAATTGCAGTCGAGCAACAACGGCAAACCGCAGTTCGAAGCGGCCATCGATGTCGATGACGTGGCCGCCACTTTCGACTATTACGCCGAGCTCGCCGAAGGCCTCGACGCCAGGCAGGACAGCAACGTGCCGCTGCCAAGCGAGGATTTCAGCGCACGCCTGCGTCGTGAGCCGTGCGGCGTGGTCGGGCTGATCGTGCCGTGGAATTTCCCCATGGTCACCACTGCATGGAAACTGGCGCCCGCCCTGGCTGCCGGTTGCTGCGTGGTGCTCAAGCCCTCGGAGGTGACGCCGTTGCCGGAGCTGGAATTGGCCGCGATCATTGCCGGATCCGGCTTGCCCGGCGGCGTGTTCAATCTGGTCTGCGGCACCGGTCTGGCAGTGGGCGCACCGTTATCGGCCGATCCACGCATTGCCAAAATCTCCTTTACCGGCAGCAATGCGGTTGGCGTGCAGGTGATGCAACGCGCTGCCGAAACAGTGAAAGGTGTGAGCCTGGAATTGGGTGGCAAATCTTCGTTGCTGGTGCTGGCGGACGCTGACCTGGAGCTGGCGGTGGAACTGGCCTGTGGCGGTGCGTTCTTCAACGCCGGGCAAATGTGTTCAGCCACCAGTCGGGTGCTGGTCGCCGAGCAATTGATGGATGAATTTCTTCAGCGTCTGCAAAAGCGCGCAGAGGCGATTCGAGTCGCCGACCCGTTCGACCCGGAGGTCGAGATGGGCGCGCTCGTCAATCAGGCGCAGTACCAACGGGTGCTCGGGCATATCGATCGTGGTCTGAGCGCTGGTGCCCGTTTGCTCTGTGGCGGCAATCGTCCGGCGGATCTGCCGCGCGGTTATTTTCTGCAACCGACGGTGTTCACCGATGTGCCGCTGGACAGCGCGTTATGGCGTGAAGAGATTTTCGGGCCGGTGGTGTGTGTGCGCAGTTTCAGCACGCAGGCCGAGGCAATTGCCTTGGCCAACGACAGCCAGTTCGGCTTGGTCGCGAGTGTGGTGACGCGTGATGCCGCAACGGCAGATCGCGTGGCCAATGCGTTGCAGGCGGGGCTGGTGTGGATCAATGCGCCACAGGTGATCTTCCCGCAGGCGGCATGGGGTGGTTACAAGCAGAGCAGTGTCGGTCGTGAGCTGGGGCCTTGGGGGTTGGCAGCTTTTCAAGAGATCAAGCATGTGATCCGGGCGGTCTGATCACAAAGATGTAGCGCCTGGACTGACTCCTTCGCGTTCAGGCTCGCTCCAACATTGGAATGCATTTCCCTGAGGGAGCGAGCCTGCTCGCGAAAGCGCCATAAGCCTCGCTTCAGATACCGGATCAGACCGACAGCCGCAGCCGCGCCAGATCTCGCAACGGTGGCGCGCCAAACAGCCGGCTGTACTCACGGCTGAACTGCGACGGACTTTCATAGCCCACCCGATACCCCGCCGCCGACGCTTCCAGCCCTTCGGTCAACATCAGGCGTCGCGCTTCCTGCAGGCGCAACTGCTTCTGATACTGCAACGGACTCATCGCGGTCATCGCCTTGAAGCGGTGATGCAGCGTCGACACGCTGAGGTTCACTTCCCGGGCCAGATCATTGATGCGCAGCGGCTGCTCGAAATTGCCGTTGAGCCATTTGATCGCCTGGCTGATGCGATGGCTCTGGCTGTTGGCGATCGCAATCTCGTACAAACGATGACCCTGCGGACTGCGCAGCAGGCGATAGAGAATCTCTCGGCGAATCAGCGGCGCGAGCATGGCAATGTCTTTCGGCGCGTCGAGCAGCCGCGCCAGACGCAGCACCGCGTCGAGCATGGCACTGTCGATTTTTTCCACGTACAGACCGCGTCCGGTCGGCCGCGTCGGAACGCCCATCGGGCCGGCGTCGGCGATCAGCGCGGTGATTTCGGTCGGGTCGATGTCCAGCCGCACGGCGAGGATCGGCTCCTCTGGCGAGACGTTGACCACGCGCCCGCTGAGCGGCATCGAAACGGACACAACCAGGTAATTCAGCGGGTCGTAGTTGAAGAACTCATCGGCCAGGCGGACCTCTTTGCGCCCCTGCGCCATGATGCACAGCGCCGGTTGCGCGAGCACCGGGGCGAAATCATGGGACTTGGTGTGGCGCGACATCACCAGCGAGCCGATAGCGGTCTGGTAGCTGCCATCTTCGCTGGTGTTGCGGCGGATGATCGCCGCCAGCTCCGCGCGCTGCTTTTCCATGTCGGCGCTGGCTTGAAAACGGTCGAATGACGTCATGCACGGCATCCTCGGCAAGAGAGGGGGAATGCAACAGAGCATATGTTTGTGCAAGCAGCAGCGGTAGACACATTCTGCCAAATGCTTGCCTGATTCTGCATCGCGCCGTTCGCGACCGTCGCCGACACGCCCGACCGTAGGAGCTGCCGAAGGCTGCGATCTTTGATTTTTGTTTTTCAGATCAAAAGATCGCAGCCTTCGGCAGCTCCTACAGGGCCGTGGTGGCGGCCGGGGTTTTGGCAAGTCTCGCAGGATTGTGCAACGCGAAGGCAGGAATCGACTAACGGCGCAGCCGCTACGGCCCTTAATCTTTGCTTCAGTCGCAGCCCGTCCCCCGGCTGCCACGCGATTTCATGGAGGGTTGATCATGTCCAAGCAGATGCCTGTCAGTCATATGGCCTTCGTTCGTGCCCAGGCCGGGCGTTCGGCGGAACTCGGTGTGCGCCTGAGCGCGTTGATCGAAGTCTCGCGCGCAGCCTCCGGCTGCCTGAGTTTTTCGTTGCAACAATCGCAGTGCGACACTGACCTGTGGCTGGTCAGCGGCTACTGGAGCAGTCAGCAGATGATGACTGCTTATTTCAACAGTGCGTCGATGGAAGTGTTCGCCGAGCTGGTCCAGGACCTGGTGGTCAACAGCCTCGACTTTCATACCTTCAGAGACGTCTCGGCCGCGCAGGCCCTCGGTCAATGCTCGGCACCGATACACAAACTCGCCGGTTGAGGGTTTAATGTCCGGCTTAATTATTGAGCCAGGATCCGCGACATGGCACGTAAAGAGTTTGAACGCTTCGAAGCAGTCTCCGCAGTCGTCCCCGTCGAGCTGGGCGGCAACAAGGGTTATTACGCGGCTATCGCAGTCAAGGCCTTGGTCGATGGCGGCGCACCACGCTTTCACAAATTGCTGAACGAGCAGGTGTTCCCCGGCGCCATTGCTGCCGATGACGCAGCCATCAACGAGCTGGACAAGCTCAAGGGCGTCACTGACGACGCCGAGCTGATCTGGTAATTACTTCTGCGCGCCCGGGCGCCACATCTTGAACAGGGCTTCAGGCCCCAGCTGGAAATAATCCGCCGGCCCGCCGCCGCGCAGAATCGGCTGTGCGGCGGCGGTGTCGTAGATGCCGTCCTTCAGCAGCCATTTGGCGATGTGCACCGCGACTACTTCGCCGAGGATCAGCCAGCTCGGCACGGTTTCGCCATCGGCGCGTTGCAGCTGGATGATCTGCGTGACCTTGCACTCGAAGGACACCGGGCTTTCGGCGACCCGTGGTACCGAAATCACCTTTGACGCCACGGTCGTCAGCCCCGCCAATTCAAACTCGTTGACCTCAGGCGCGACCATCGCGCAGCTCTGGTTCATCTGCTCGGCCAGCGGGCGGGTGGCGAGGTTCCAGACGAACTCACCGGTCTGCTCGATATTGTTCAGACTGTCTTTGCGCCCGACGCTGGAGAAACCAATGATCGGCGGAACGTAATTGAAGGCGTTGAAGAAACTGTACGGCGCGAGATTGAGTCGGCCTTCGGCATCCTGCGAGGAAATCCAGCCGATGGGGCGCGGGCCGACGATGGCGTTGAACGGATCGTGAGGCAGGCCGTGGCCGTTGGCGGGTTCGTAGAAGTGGATGTCATCGGGCATGGGGAGCGGATTCCTGAGCTGCATTCGGATGCAGCCATATTGCTAGGACACCGCGCAGACTTCCACCCGGACGCGAGATCCTGTAGGAGCTGCCGAAGGCTGCGATCTCTTGGGACGCAGAGCGTCCCCGGCTGCATTCCCACGCGGAGCGTGGGAACGATCAAGAGATGCTTACTGACCCACCGCTTTCGCGAGCAAGCCCGCTCCAACAGTTGCGATGTGTTGCTCTGTGGGAGCGAGTCGCAAAACCAGTGTTGCAGTGGCTGCAAGGCCCTGTCAGTCAGTCACGATCCGCGAATGCTTCTGGGTGTCTTTCATGGTGATGTACACCAGCAGCGACACGGCGATGCACGCTGTCACGTACCAGTAGTAACCGGTTTCCATGCCGATGCTCTTGAACCACAGCGCGATGTATTCGGCGGTGCCGCCGAAGATCGATACGGTCAGTGCGTACGGCAGGCCAACGCCCAGGGCGCGGATTTCGGTCGGGAACAATTCGGCTTTCACCACTGCGTTGATCGAGGTGTAGCCGCTGACGATGATCAGCGCGGCCATGATCAGGAAGAACGCGCCCCACCAGGTCTGGATCGTGTGCAGGGTCATCAGGATCGGCACGGTGAAGATCGTACCGAGCACGCCGAAGGCGATCAGGATCGGACGCCGGCCGATCTTGTCCGACAGGCCGCCGATGATCGGTTGCAGGCACATGAACAGGAACAGCGTGGCAGCGGAAATGGTGGTCGAGTCGGAGATGCTCATGCCGACCGTGTTCACCAGGTATTTCTGCATGTAGGTGGTGTAGGTGTAGAACGCCAGTGTGCCGCCCATGGTCAGGCCGACCACGGTCAACAGCTCTTTCGGGTGGCGCATCAAAGTGCGCATAGCGCTTTCTCTGGACTTTTCTTTCTTGGTGAACGACTCGGTTTCTTCCATGCCGCGACGCAGGTATAGCGCTACTACTGCGCAGAGCGCGCCAATGGCAAACGGAATGCGCCAGCCCCACGCGTACAGCTGTTCGGTGGTCAGGGTGTTCTGCAGCACGATCAACACGCCGAGGGCGATGAGCTGGCCGGAAATCAGCGTCACATACTGGAAGCTGGAGAAGAAGCCGCGACGTTCCTTGGTGGCCATCTCGGACAGGTAAGTCGCTGAAGTACCGTACTCGCCGCCGACCGACAGGCCCTGCAGCAGACGGGCGAACACCAGCAGGATCGGCGCGCCGATGCCGATGGTTTCATAGTTCGGACTCAGCGCGATCAGCAGCGAGCCGAAGCACATCAGGTAGACCGAAGCCATCAGCGCTTTCTTGCGCCCGACCTTGTCGGCGTACATGCCCATCAGCCAGCCACCGATCGGGCGCATCAGGAAGCCCACGGCGAAAATCGCGGCGGTGTTCATCAGCTGCGCGGTGGTGGAACCGGCGGGGAAAAAGGTCTTGGCGAAGTACAGGGAGAAGGCGGCATACACATACCAGTCGTACCACTCGACCATGTTGCCGACGGAGCCGCTGAAGATCGATTTGATCCGGCTCGCAGTGGTTCGCGGTTTGGCCGGCACGGCAGCCGACCCGAGGGGCAGGGCGTTGGAGTTATCCATTGAAGGATCCTTCGTTTAATTGTTTTTGTGGAGCGCGTCGGAACGCAGCCTGCTGGGGCTATAGCAGGAGGTGTGCCAACGGGGGGAGGGCCGGTTTAGAGGGGGGGGCGGGATCGGGTGAGCGGAATGTTGCCGAAGAATTCGAATCGATGAGCGGATTTCCGCTTATGTGATCGTTCCCACGCTCTGCGTGGGAATGCCTCAACAGACGCTCCGCCTTCGGCTTCGAAGGGGACGCGGAGCGTCCCGGGCTGCATTCCCGCGCGGAGCGTGGGAACGATCAACTCAGCTGTCGGAGACAAACATCTCCCGACTCAACCCATGTCGCTGCATCTTTTCATTGAATGTCCGGCGCGGCAGTTGCAGCTCCTCAAGCACCGCTTTCACATCCCCTTTGTTCCGGGTCAATGCCGCGCGCAGGCAGTGCGCTTCGAAGGCTTCCTGCTGCGCCGCCAGCGATTGCCCAGGGTCAATCCCGGTGACCGGTTCATCCAGCCCCAACACCTGACGCTCAGCGACGTTGGCCAGTTCGCGCACGTTGCCCGGCCAGTCGTGGCTGAGCAGATGGCTTAATTGCGCGCCTGTCAGCGGCGCAAACGTTCGGCCCAGGCGCTGAGCGGCGTTGTGGGCAAAGGTCTCGAACAGCAACGGAATGTCTTCGCGGCGATCACGCAGCGGCGGCAGGCGCAGTTCGGCAACGTTCAGACGATACGCCAGATCCTCGCGAAAACGCCCGGCGCGGGCTTCGTCGAGCAGGTCCGGTTTGGTCGCCGCGACGATACGCAAATCGACACGAATGCTTTGGTTCGATCCCAGCCGTTCGAGCTTTTGCTCCTGCAAGACCCGCAGCAATTTCACCTGCTGGGCCAGCGGCATGCTTTCGATCTCGTCGAGAAACAGCGTGCCGCCATCGGCGTATTCCAGTTTGCCGATGCGCTTGCCCGAGGCGCCGGTAAACGCGCCGCTCTCATGGCCGAACAGCTCGGCCTCGAACAGTTGCTCCGGAATCGCCGCGCAGTTCAGCGCCACGAACGGCTTGCCGGCGCGGGGGCCGAAATCGTGCAGGCAACGCGCGACCAGTTCCTTGCCGCTGCCGGTTTCGCCACGGATCAGCACGTTGACCGGCAACTTCGCCAGATCCAGCACCTGCCGACGCAATGTCTGCAAACCCCGGGATACGCCCAGCAGCGTCGCATCCAGCTTCGCGCGGTTGTCGGCCAGCTCGTGCAGGGCGCGGTTTTCCAGCACCAGACGGCGCTTGTCCAGCGCCCGGCGCAGGCTGCCCAGCAGCGTTTCCGGGCTGAATGGTTTTTCCAGAAAGTCGTAGGCGCCGTCGCGCATCGCCTCGACCGCCATCGGCACGTCGCCATGGCCGGTGAGCAGAATCACTGGCAGATCGGCGTCGCGCTTTTGCACGGCGGCGAGCAATTGCAAACCGTCCATGCCGGGCATGCGCACGTCGCTCAGTATCACTCCGGCAAAATGTTCGGGGAGCGCCGCGAGGCATTCTTCGGCGCGGCTGAACAGTTGCACCTGGAACCCCGACAGGCTCAGCCACTGTTCGACGGCGTTGCGAATGCTGCTTTCATCGTCGATCACCATCACCGAGTCGAGCATCAGATGTGTGCCTCCAGATCGATTGGCAGGGTCAGGCTGAACACCGCGCCGTGTTCGCCATTCTCGACGCTCAGGCGCCCGCCGGATTCATGCACGATGGCGAATGAGACCGCCAGCCCCAGGCCGAGACCGTCCCCCACCGGTTTGGTGGTAAAGAAAGGATCGAACACCTGGCCCAGGTGTTCTTCGGCAATGCCGCCGCCGTTGTCGCTGACGCTGAGCCGCCACAATTGCTCATCCGCTTCGAGGCGGATTTCGACGCGCTTGCAGGCTTTACCCTGCATGGCATCCAGTGCATTGCGCAGCACATTGATCAGCACTTGTTCCAGGCGAATCGCATCACCGCGCACCCACGCCGGGCGTGCCAGATGCAGCACCAGGCTGACCTGCTCGTCACGCAGGCGCGCATCGAGCAGTTGCAGCGATTGATCGACCACCGTTGCCAGATCCAGACGTTCGCGCAAGCCGCTGGGGCTTTTGCGGGCAAAAGTCTTGAGATGGCCGGTGAGGGCAGCCATGCGCGTAAGCATGTCGTCCACCGGTTTCAGCGCTTTGTAGGCGTCATCGACGCGGCCATGTTCGAGCAGCAGGCGCAGGGTCGCCAGTTGCATGCGCTGGGCGGTCAGCGGTTGATTGATTTCGTGGGCCAGCGCGGCGGACATCTGCCCCAGCGCGGCGAGTTTGGCCGATTGCACCAGACCTTCCTGCGCGGTGCGCAAGTCGCGGGTGCGTTCTTCGACCAGGCGCTCGAGTTCTTCGCGATTGCGCTGACGGACCTTGGCCAGCCGCCAGCGCTGATTGAGAAACAGCAACAAAAACACCAGCGCCAGCCACACTCCGGCGGCAGCCAGCGCGGCGTTGCGCAATTCCTCGAAAGCCACGTGCGGGCGGCGCAGCAGGTGCAGGGTCCAGCCCTCGGTCGTCAGTGGTAGCGATTCCCAAAGATAGTCGGCAGTGCCGTCCGGGCCCTCGACCCGGCGCAGATCGCTGTTGTCATCGAAGCGCCTTAGCGGCAAATGAGTCAGCGGTACCAGCGATTGTTTGTCGTACTGACGCGTGGATTTGATCTCGGCCAGATCGCCCGCGCTCAGCGGCCGCAAGGCGCGATAACGCCAACCGGGTTGATTGGCGATGAAGATGATCCCGCGCGCATCGCTGACCAGCAGCGTGTCGCTGCCCTGGCTCCATTCGCGCTCCAGCTCGGGAAATTCCAGCTTGACCACCATCGCACCGAGGAACTCGCCGTCGTCGCCGAGCACCGCGCTGGAAAGGAAATAACCGGGAATCCCACTGGTCACACCCACCGCGTAAAAACGTCCGGTGCCTTGGGTGCGAGTCTGGCTGAAGTAAGGGCGGAAGCCGTAATTGTGACCCACGTAGCTGCTGGGCAAGCGCCAGTTGCTGGCGGCGACGGCCCGGCCGGTGCGATCCAGCAATTCAAGGGTCGAGGATTGCGCTGCACCGTTGATTTTTTCCAGCTTCAGATTCAGTGCCGCTTGCTGCGCGGCGTCGACAGGGCCAGCCAGCGCCGAACGCAATTGCGGATCCAGCGCCAGCACGGCGGGCAGGGCGCGGTAGCGATCGATCAGCGTGTGCAGTGAATTGGCGTACAGCGCCAGTTGCTGGTTGGCGCGCGCGGCGTCTTCTTCCTGCGCCTGCCGCTCGGCGTGGCGCATGGCGAGCGTCGCGGCCACGACCGTGCCGGCAATGATCAGCAGGGAATACAACGACAGACGCAGGGTACGGGAAGTCGGCAGCATGCTGGGCGCAAACGGTCAGAAAAGTCGGGCCGAGACCATAGCATGGCCCCGGCCCGCGTGCTCGCTGTCGCGGTATGTCCTTGTTGGTGCGTCGGATGACCTCACTCAGCCTGGCAGATTCCAGCCGAGGCCAAACGAGCGGAAACCGTTTGGGCGGCTGCATGAGCATCTCGGTGGCGGATCAAGCCCATCACAGGGTGTTTAATGGCGCTCGGTCATCGTCAACGAAAAACGGCCGGGGCATCTTTGCGGATGCACCGGCCGTTTTCATGACGCCAGAAGCTTACTGCACTTCCACCGCCAGACTTTCGCTGATCTTCTGTTGCCAGATTGCGGGACCGGTGATGTGCACCGACTCACCTTTGCTGTCCACCGCCACGGTGACCGGCATGTCCTTGACCTCGAACTCGTAGATCGCTTCCATGCCCAGCTCGGCAAACGCCAGCACCTTGGACTTCTTGATCGCTTGCGCAACCAGGTAAGCGGCGCCGCCGACAGCCATCAGGTACACAGCCTTGTTGTCCTTGATCGCCTCGATCGCGGTCGGGCCACGCTCGGACTTGCCGATCATGCCCAACAGGCCGGTCTGCTCAAGGATCTGGCGGGTGAACTTGTCCATCCGCGTCGCGGTGGTCGGGCCGGCAGGGCCAACCACTTCGTCACCGACCGGATCAACCGGGCCGACGTAGTAGATGAAGCGACCCTTGAGGTCGACCGGCAGGGTTTCGCCCTTGTTGAGCATCTCGACCATGCGCTTGTGCGCCGCGTCGCGACCGGTGAGCATCTTGCCGTTGAGCAGCACGGTTTCGCCCGGCTTCCAGCTCTGCACGTCTTCCGGAGTCAGGGTGTCGAGGTTGACGCGACGGGCCGACGGGCCAGCTTCCCAGACGATTTCCGGGTAGGCGTCCAGCGGTGGCGCTTCCAGCGAGGCCGGGCCGGAACCGTCGAGCACGAAGTGTGCGTGACGGGTGGCAGCGCAGTTGGGGATCATGCACACCGGCAGCGAGGCCGCGTGTGTCGGGTAGTCCATGATTTTCACGTCGAGCACGGTGGTCAGGCCACCCAGGCCCTGGGCGCCGATGCCCAACTGGTTGACCTTCTCGAACAGCTCCAGACGCATTTCTTCGATGCGGTTCTGCGGGCCACGGGCCTTGAGCTCGTGAATGTCGATGGATTCCATCAACACTTCCTTGGCCATCACCGCGGCTTTCTCGGCGGTGCCGCCGATACCGATGCCGAGCATGCCCGGTGGGCACCAGCCGGCGCCCATGGTCGGGACGGTCTTCAATACCCAGTCAACGATCGAGTCGGACGGGTTGAGCATGGCCATTTTCGACTTGTTCTCGGAACCGCCGCCCTTGGCCGCCACGTCCACTTCCACGGTGTTGCCCGGGACGATGGAGTAATGGATCACGGCCGGGGTGTTGTCCTTGGTGTTCTTGCGAGCGCCCGCCGGGTCGGCGAGGATCGAGGCGCGGAGGACGTTTTCCGGCAGGTTGTAGGCGCGACGCACGCCTTCGTTGATCATGTCGTCCAGGCCCATGGTGGCGCCATCCCAGCGCACGTCCATGCCGACACGCACGAACACGGTAACGATACCGGTGTCCTGGCAGATCGGGCGGTGGCCGGTCGCGCACATGCGCGAGTTGATCAGGATCTGCGCCATCGAATCACGGGCCGCTGGCGATTCTTCGCGCAGGTAGGCTTCGTGCATCGCCTGGATGAAATCGACGGGGTGGTAATAGGAAATGAACTGCAGGGCGTCGGCAACGCTCTGAATCAGGTCGTCTTGCTTGATCACGGTCATGAGTCGCGCTCCTCTAAAAGACGGGAACATTCAATAAGGTGCCTGCGGCTTGGGTGCATCGGTCGGTCGCAAGCACCTTTCAAGGCACGCCGGGGCTGCTGGCGCGACGCTAAAAAGGCGCGGCAGTATACCGCGCATCAAAGGGGCATACACGCGCCGGCAGTCATTCGTTGGTCGCATGTCTTTCGCATATTCCTGTAGGAGCTGCCGCAGGCTGCGATCTTTTGATTTTGTTTTTAAGGTCAAGATCAGAAGATCGCAGCCTGCGGCAGCTCCTACACTGAATATGTGGGTTTTTGACGCCATTTTCCCGGCCCGAAAATCGGTGGTCATTTAGCGACCGGGCCTCTAAAGTGGCATCCGGTCTGTAGAGTAGGACACTCGGTCAGCCTCCTATCGCACGGTGAGTCAACGATTGACCCATAACGCCATTCAACGCCTTTTGCTTAAACGCTTCGCCCTCGCTGCGGCCACCTACGGATTGGCTTTGCTGCTGCTGTGGCTGGCGTTTTTCACCGGGCATTACCAGCAATCGCTTAGTGGCGTTGCCATCGGCAGTGCCCTGGTGGTCATCAGCCAGGCGACGCTGTTCGGGCTGTTCTGGAGCGGTCGCAACCAGCGCTTCGTCGACCCCAGCCTGACCGAAGCGCAAGTATTGATGGGACTGGGCTGGCAGACCTGGCTGATCGCCCATGTCGACGAGGCGCGCGGCGCGTTTCTGGTGTTCTATGTGCTGATCCTGCTGTTCGGCCTGTTTCATCTCACTCGACACGTGTTCATCCGGTGCGCGCTGCTGGTGTTTTTCAGTTTCTGCGCGATCACCCTGTGGGACGCCTACCACTTGCGCCTCGCCGAGCCTGCGCTTGCGGCATTGCAGGTGTGCATTCTGGCGATGGTGCTGGCGTGGCTGGTGCTCTACGCCCGGTTTGTGCAGGTTTCGCGGCAACGCCAGCGGCAGCGTCGGTTTGCCTTGCAGGCGCATCAGGACACCTTGCGCGGGATGATGCGTCAGCTCGAAGATCTGGTTGCCACCGACGAATTGACCGGGCTGTTCAATCGCCGACACTTCCTGCGCATCGCCTCGCGCGAGCTGAATGAACTGGACAGCAACGTGATGCACGGGCTGGCGCTGATCGATCTGGATCACTTCAAACGCATCAATGACCTGCATGGCCACGCGGCCGGCGATCAGGTGCTGCAAGCGTTTGCCGGCGTGGCGCAAGCCTGCTTGCGCGACGGCGACGTGCTGGCTCGCTATGGTGGCGAGGAATTCGTGGTGCTGGTGCCCGACTGCGATGCCGAACGGCTGACGGCCTGTTGCGAACGCTTGCGCATTGCCTTCAGCGAGGTTGAATTGATGGGCCTGCAAGTGCGTAATCTGAGCCTGTCGGCGGGCATGACCCTGCTGTCCGTCGGCGATGATCTGGACGAAGCCTTGCAGCGTGCCGATCAGGCGCTGTACCGGGCCAAGCGTGACGGACGCAATCGTTGTGCCGCCGCGTGGGAGAACGTCGATGCCTGAATTGCGTGTCGGTGATCGGCAGTGGACGGTTGAAGCGGGCAGCAACCTGCTCGACAGTCTCAATCAAAACGGTGTCGCCGTGCCCTACAGCTGTCGCGCCGGCAGTTGCCACACCTGTCTGGTGCAATGCGTGCAAGGCCTGCCCAGCGACAACCGCCCGGACGCCTTGAGCGCCGAACAACGCCTGCAAGGCTGGCGGCTGGCCTGCCAATGCCAGGTAACAGAAGATCTGCAGGTGCACACTTTCGATCCGATCGCCGACGGTCGCCCGGCGCTGGTCGAGGCGCTGGACTGGCTCAGCGGCAACGTTCTGCGCCTGCGCCTGACCCCGCAACGGCCACTGCGCTACAGCGCTGGCCAGCATCTGGTGCTGTGGATCGGCCACGTCGCCCGTCCGTACTCGCTGGCAAGCCTGCCGCAAGAAGACCGATTCCTTGAATTTCACCTCGATTGCCGTCAGCCCGGCGAATTCATCGACGCTGCGCGCAAGCTGCAGATCGGCGACTCGATCCGCCTCGGCGAACTGCGCGGCGGCGCCTTGCACTACGACCCGGACTGGCACGCCCGGCCGCTGTGGCTGCTGGCCGCCGGCACCGGTTTAGGCCCATTGTTCGGCGTGTTGCGCGAAGCCTTGCGGCAGGATCACCAAGGCGCTATCCGCGTCATTCACCTGGCCCATGACGAACGCGAGCACTATTTGGCCAAACCCCTTGCCGCACTGGCCGCGCAGCGCGAAAACCTCAGCGTCGAGCTATGGACAGCGGCCGGGTCGGCCGACGCCCTGGCGCAACTGCGCCTTGTTTCCCGGCAGACCCTGGCCTTAGTCTGCGGCTCGACGGCCAGCGTCGACGCCTTCGCCAAGCGCTTGTACCTGGCCGGATTGCCGCGCAATCAACTGCTGGCCGACGTGTTCCTGTCCCGGGGTTGAGCGCTGATTTTTCAGACGCGAGACATGCCATGCCTGACACCATTTTGCTCGAACGCGAAGGCGGTTTGCTGACGCTTCGCCTCAACCGCCCGGACAAGAAAAACGCCCTGACCCGCGCCATGTACAGCCGTCTCGCCGAGGCGCTGGAGCTGGCCGGCAACGACCCGCAGATCAATGCTGTGCTGATCAGCGGCAGCGCCGAGTGCTTCACGGCCGGCAACGACATCGCCGATTTCCTCGAGCAACCGCCGAGCGACCTCGACAGCCCGGTGTTTCACTTCATGCTCAATCTGCTCGAATGCCGCAAACCGGTGATCGCCGCTGTCGCCGGTGCCGCGGTGGGTATCGGCACGACCCTGTTGCTGCACTGCGATCTGGTCTATGTCAGCCGTGACGCGCGGCTGCGCATGCCATTCGTCAATCTTGGTTTGTGCCCGGAATTCGGTTCCAGCCTGATCCTGCCGCGCTTGCTCGGTCAGGCGAAAGCGGCGCAGCTGTTGTTGCTCGGCGAAGGTTTCAGTGGTGAACAGGCTGCGCAGTGGGGGATTGCCACTCAAGCGCTGGACAGCGGTGAAGCGGCGTTGAGCAAGGCGCGGGAAATGGCGCTGCGTTTTGATGACTTGCCGACCGAAGCGGTACGCATCAGCAAGCAGTTGATGCGAGCGCCGGATCGCGAGTTGTTGCGCAAGGCGATCGAGCACGAGGGTGCGTTGTTCACTCAGCGCCTGCGTTCGCCGGAGGCATTGGCGGCGCTGACCGGATTTATCAAACGGCATTGAGATTTTCGCTGAACGTGCCGGCCTCTTCGCGAGCAAGCTCGCTCCCACATGGGAATGCGGTCCCTGTGGGAGCGAGCTTTCTCGCGAAGAGGGCAGATCAGTCGACAGCTCTTCCAGAGCAGTAAACAAAAAAACCCGGCACTCACATGCCGGGGCTTTTGTTTTCAGCGTGTCACTCAGACCTGAGGGTCACCCACGTGCAGGATCTTCATGCCATTGGTGCCACCGGTGGTGTGGTAGCTGTCGCCCTTGGTCAGGATGACCCAGTCGCCTTTTTCCACGACGCCGCGCTTGGTCAGTTCGTCGATGGCTTTCTGGCTGACTTCGTGCGGTTCCAGCGAGGCCGGGTCGAACGGAATGGTGTAGACGCCACGGAACATCGCCGCGCGGGCCTGGGCTTCGCGGTGCGGGGTGAACGCGTAGATCGGCACCGAAGAGCGGATACGCGACATGATCAGCGGGGTGAAGCCGCTTTCAGTCAGGGCGATGATCGCTTTGACGCCCGGGAAGTGGTTGGCGGTGTACATGGTCGCCAGCGCAATACTTTCGTCGCAGCGGCTGAATTCCTTGCCGATACGGTGGCTGGAGGTCTTGCCGGTCGGGTGCTTCTCGGCGCCGACGCAGATGCGCGCCATGGCCTGCACGGCTTCCAGCGGGTAGAGGCCTGCGGCGGATTCGGCCGAGAGCATCACGGCGTCGGTGTAGTCGAGCACGGCGTTGGCCACGTCGGACACTTCGGCGCGGGTCGGCATCGGGTTCTGGATCATCGACTCCATCATCTGGGTCGCCACGATCACTGCCTTGTTGTGGCGACGTGCGTGCAGAATGATTTTCTTCTGAATGCCCACCAGCTCGGCATCGCCGATTTCCACACCGAGGTCACCACGGGCAACCATTACCGCGTCGGAAGCCTTGATCAGACCGTCGAGGGTTTCGTCGTCGGCCACGGCTTCGGCGCGTTCGATCTTCGCTACCAGCCAAGCGGTGCCGCCGGCTTCGTCGCGCAGTTGACGGGCATATTCCATGTCGGCAGCGTCACGCGGGAAGGACACCGCGAGGTAGTCGACTTCCATTTCCGCAGCGAGCTTGATGTCGGCCTTGTCTTTTTCAGTCAGGGCCGGGGCAGTCAGGCCGCCACCGCGACGGTTGATGCCTTTGTGGTCCGAGAGCGGGCCGCCGATGGTCACGGTGCAATGCAAGGCATCGTCAGTCTGGGTATCAACGCGCATCACCACACGGCCGTCGTCGAGCAGCAGCTCGTCGCCCACGCCGCAGTCCTTGACCAGATCCGGGTAATCGATGCCGACCACCTGCTGGTTGCCTTCGGTCAACGGATGGCTGGTGGAAAAGGTGAACTTGTCACCGATCTTCAGCTCGATCTTCTTGTTGGCGAATTTGGCGATACGGATTTTCGGGCCTTGCAGGTCGCCGAGCAGGGCGACAAAGCGGCCGTGCTTGGCAGCCAGGTCACGCACCAGCTTCGCGCGAGCCTTGTGCTCGTCGGGGGTGCCGTGGGAGAAGTTCAGACGGGCAACGTCCAGACCAGCCAGAATCAGCTGTTCGAGAACTTCCGGCGAGTTACTGGCCGGGCCAAGGGTAGCGACGATTTTGGTACGACGGACGGACATGCAAAGACTCCTGAGTTCAAGCGCCAGCGAAGGCTACTATGCTCAGAAGGTGTAGTCATTGTTCGTTTGCACTACTTATCGTTTTCTTTATTGAACCGACAACTGGCACAAACACTGCTGAAGATTTCACGGCAGGGGTCGATACAGAGCACAAGACAGGAGAACCCCCATGCGATTGTTGCCCATTGCCGCCCTTGCCCTCAGCGTCCTCGCCATGACGGGCTGCACCCGTTGGTCGATGAACCATCATTTGAACAACGCCTACAGCGCCTATGATCGCGGCAATTGCGAGCAGGTCATGCTTGAGCTGTCCAAGGTCGAACGCGCCAGCCGCGCCCGCCCTTACGTGTGGCCGGAAGTGTCGATGATGCGCGGCCAGTGCCTGGAGCGGCAGAAGTTGTACATCGACGCGGTGCAGACCTACCAGTTCATCATCGCTTCGTACCCGAACAGCGAATACGCCTACCGCGCTCGCGCGCGTCTGGAAACCCTGCAGAGCCTGGGCCATTACCCGACGCGCAGTGCCGCGGCAGTGGTGCGGCCGACACGCTTCTAACGGCGCTTCTCATACAAATTCTGGCCGTCTGTACAAGCTCCGCTATAGTCAAGGAAACCGTTTGGAGCCTTGACTCGTTAACGGCGCAACACCTGCGACTGGCAGTGGTAGAGGTGACGGCGATTGGTGCGCCGTTCACACCGGAAGCGGGGAGAGCGGGCCTGCCGCACAGGTTCGTTCCGAAGCACAGATGCGGCTCCGTGACGGAGCCCTGCATGGCGAACCGCACATCATGTTTACCGACCGCCGGATCGAACGGCATCAGTTGCCGTATTACCTCAGAGTGTTCAACAGCGTCACCGACAAACCCGTCGGCTTTCTCGGCAATGTGTCTGCAGACGGGCTGATGCTGATCAGCCAGCTGCCAATGATGGTTGGCGCCGATTTCCAGTTACGCCTCAAGGTTCCCGCCCGCGATGGCAGCCAGCAGATCATCGATTTCAGCGCCTGTTGCGTGTGGTGCCATGAAGACGCCACGCCGCTGCACTACGACGCCGGTTTCATCCTGCGGCGCGCGCCGGCGGAGTTCGGGCAACTGATTCTGGCGTTGCAGCAGTACTTCAGTTTTCAGCCGCTGCCGGCGTCGGCCTGAGTCGATGGCGCCAAGCGCTTGGCAGGCACGCCTGCACCGACGACGGGGATCACAGCGACGCGGTACTTTTCCAGCTCAGATACTGCGTCACCAGCTCGGTGCCCAATTGCGCGGGCCGAATATCCATTACGGCAACGCCATGAGCATTCAACCGTTCATGGCGTTCGGCCCGCTCATTCAGGTAATTCACCGTCCCGCAGTAAGCCAGCGCCTCGGGCAGCGTCTGCACGCTGGTCTGGCGCAACGTATCCAGTGCTTCCTCACGCAGACTTGCCACCAATATCCGATGCTGCGCGCTCAGGCGTCTGACCGCGGCCAGCAGTTGATCATCGTCATCGCGCACATTGGTCACCAGCACTACCAGCGCCCGGCGCTGTTGTCGGGCCAATAACTGGTTGGCCGCCGCCTGATAATCGGCAGGACGCCGCGTGGTCTCCAGATCATGCACAGCGTTGAGCAAGACGTTCAGTTGACCGCTGCGTTTGGCTGGCGCCACGTGGCACGGCTTGTCACTGGCAAAGGTACTCAGGCCCACCGCATCGCCCTGGCGCAACGCAACATAAGCGAGCAACAGGCAGGCATTGAGCGCGTGATCGAAGTGCGATAGCTCATCGTCCTGACTGCGCATCTGACGGCCGCAATCAAGCAGAAAAATGATCTGTTGATCACGTTCATCTTCATATTCGCGGGCAATCGGCGTGCGCTGGCGGGCAGTGGCTTTCCAGTCGATCTGGCGCAGGCTGTCGCCTTCACGGAATTCGCGCAGCTGATGGAATTCCATGCCCTGACCGCGACGTTGTCGCTGGCGTACGCCGAGCTGGCTGAGCCAGTTGTCGACGGCGCGCAATTCACCGCCGTAGAGCCGAGCGAAGTCCGGGTAGACGCGGGTCTCGTCACTGATGCTGAGCAGGCGTTTGCCGGACCATAACCCCAAGGGGCTCGGCAGATTGACTTCGCACTGTGCGAAGCTGAAACGCCCACGTTTGGCCGGGCGCAGCCGGTAGCGGATCTGGCTGCAATAGCCAGGTTGAAGTTCAACCACCATCGGCAGGTCATCAAACTCTAGGCCGTCGGGTATGTGGTCGAAGAGTCTAATGTTCAATGGCTCGACGAATTCATGCGCAATGTCCACCTGCACGTCTGTCCAGCGCCCGAGCGCCAGGCTGCCGGGCATCTGCCGCGTGATGTGCGGCGACGGCAGGCGTGCAAGGCGCACCGCGTCAATAACTGCCAACGCCATCAGCGCCAGGAGCAAACCCCAGTTGATCGACATCAGGCTCGACGGTATCTCAGTGCCGAGTGCCTGAACGGCACCGAGCACACTGCTGACGACCAGCAGCAGGGCCAGCCAGATCAACAGCAGCCGAGACGGTTTCACAGGCGCGGCGCCGGCACTTGATCGAGCAATTGCGCGAGCACCTGATCGACCTGCAAACCTTCGATATCCAGCTCCGGCGCGATGCGCACGCGATGGCGCAGCACGGCCAGCGTGCAGCCTTTGATGTCATCCGGAATGACAAACTCGCCGCCGCGCAACAACGCCCGGGCACGGGCGCAGCGCACCAGAGCGATCGATGCGCGCGGCCCGGCGCCGAGGCTCAGGCCCGGCCAGGTGCGCGTGCTGCGCGCCAGGCGTACGGCATAGTCGAGGACCTGATCGTCGAGCGGCAAATCACTGGCGATACGTTGCAGTGCTTGGACATCTTTCGCCTGCAACACCGTGCGCAGCGGTTGCACGTCGAGCATGTCGGCGCGGGTCGAGCGACACACCTGGCGGACCATGTTCAGTTCTTGATCGGCGTCCGGGTAATCCATGCGCACCTTGAGCATGAAGCGGTCGAGCTCGGCTTCCGGCAGTGGATAAGTGCCTTCCTGTTCGATCGGGTTCTGCGTGGCGAGCACCATGAACGGTTGCGCGATGGGCAGGGCGCGGCCCTCGAGCGTGACCTGGCGCTCCTGCATGGCTTCGAGCAACGCCGCCTGGGTTTTCGCCGGGGCGCGGTTGATCTCGTCAGCCAGTAACAGATTGGTGAACAGCGGGCCTTTGCGCAGCTTGAACTGTTCGGTCTGCAAGTCATACACGGCGTGGCCGGTGACGTCGCTGGGCATCAGGTCCGGGGTGAACTGGATGCGTGCAAACTCACCGCCGAAACAACGTGCCAAGGCTCGCACCAGCAAGGTCTTGCCCAAGCCGGGCACGCCTTCGAGCAGCACGTGGCCGCCGGCAATCAGCGCGGTCAGCACGTCGTCGATCACCGCCTCCTGACCGAACAGCGCCTTGTTCAATTCGTTGCGCACGGCCTGCGCCAACTGGCTGGCACGCTGGCGTTGCTGGGCAGCGTGAGTCGCGCTGCCGGGCTCGATCTGTTCAGTCATAACGCGTTCCTCAAGGTTTGCAGATGAGCGACCTGACGACTGAATTCGGCGCTGGACAAGCGCTGTTTCGGACGTGGGCTCAGGGCCTGGCTGATGGCGCGGGTGGGTTGCCGGGTCAGGCGTGATAGCGCCAGCCATTGTTCGGCCACATTCAATTGATCGAAACCGGGATAGCGATGGCGGGCGCGGCGCAGGATGTCCTGTTGCAATGCTTGCAGCAGGACATCCTGGCCGTTGTGGCGCAGCAGGAAATCGGCGCTGGCGCGCAAATGCTCCAGCAGTTGGCGCCGACCCGCCCGCGCCGGCATTTGCACTGGCCCGTGGCGCACGCTTGCCTGCCACAGCCACAGGCCGACCAAGGCGAGCAGGGCGACGATCGCCTGCGGAAAATAGCGCCAGAGCAACGTCCAGAGTCCATCATGCGCGGTGTTGTAAATCACGGTGACGTCGGTGTCGGCGCTCAGATACCAGAGCAGCCAGGCATTGTCGTATTGGCCGATGGCCGGGGTTTTCCATAGCTCGGCATCGGTGACTACGGTGACTGTCCCGAGGCCGTACACCCGTTGCATCATGTGCGTGGCTCTGGCGCTGTTGGCCCAGGCTTGGGCAACGTTGTTCGGGTCATCGAGGTGGAAGTCGGTGTCGAAACTGGCGTAGGCCGGCGCGTCTTCATCTTCCAGGTACAACTTGGTCAGTTTCGCAAAGCGATCCTTTTCCACTTCTTGCGGAGGATCTTTCAAATCCTTGCTCAGCGATTGGTGCAATTGCACCCGGTCGAGCAAAAGATCGTTGCTTTGCCCGGTTTGCGCATCCCACAGCGACTCGGCGACAAACACCAGGCGTCCGCCGGCGCGAGTCCAGTTCAACACTTGATCGACTTCTCGCGGCGTCATCCGTGCGCGCTCGCCGAACAACAGCAAGGTGTGGCCGTGTGGATCGATCTGCGGCAGCACCGCGAGGGTCTCGGCGTGACTGACCGCGAGGCCGCGCTCGCGCAGGAACATTTCTGCCGCCAGATACGGGTTGGCTTGCGCCGTGGGCGAGGGGCCGTGATCGACGACTTCCTCATATGGCCGGGCTTGGAGGTAGAGGAACAGGCTCAAACCGCCCAGCAGCAAAAGCGCCAGCGCACCCAGTGACCAGCCGATGCGCCGGTTCAATGCCGCGACCCTTTGCTGAACAGCTCACGCCAGCCGTTGCACAGTTCTGCTTGCAGGTGCGCGGCTGGAAGTCGGTGCCCATAGGCCACGTTCTGCCAGTGAACTGTCAGGTTGCGGCTGTAAGCGAGCAGGTCGGGGCGTTGCAATTGCTCGATGCGTTGGAGGATCTGGTTTTCGGTATCGGCGGCAGTCAGCGTCAGCCCGAAATCGTGCAGCAGGTGGCTGAGCAGGCCGCGATAAAGCAGACCCAGCGCGGCACGAGGTTCGCTCAGCCACAATTGTTCGGCGCTGGCGGCGACGTCGTCCGGAAGGGTTTCACGGTTCAGATCGAGGCCGAAGACTTGTGGCGCCGCCGCTCGTTTGCGGCGCACTGGCAGGTTCGGACGACGACTGACGAAGGCCTGGAGAAATTCGCGATACCGCCAGAGCAGCCAGCCCAGGGCGGCGATCAACGCGCCCCAGAGCAGCACCTCAATCAGGCTGGCAAAGGTGTCGAGGTGCCGACCATCGAGCCAGCCGAGCAGGGTTTTCAGCCACTGCGGTGCCTCTCCCGTCTGCCCTTCCTTGGCCGGGCTCGCCGGGTCGTCGCCGAAGCGGTAGCGGGTGACGCTCTCCTTGTTCTTGAACGGCGGTTGTTCAAGCAATGACTGGATACTGTCGCGCGCGGCCTGGCTGGTCAGCGGCTGATTGAGCAGTCGTGGTGCGTGCGGCGCATCGCTGGCCCGTACCGGTTGCAGGTTCGGCAGCAACAGGCACGCGGCGAGCAACACACCGAGCACGCCGTTGTTCAAGCGCTGGCGCAAACGGCGGAAGACCAGCTCGATATCCCAGGCTTCCAGTTGCGTGCGGCGATTAAGGTAGAGGCTGAAGCCGCAGGCAACATAAATCGGCTCCCAGACCACCAGGATCAGCGCGTAAAAAGCGTTGGTCAGGTGTTCCAGCCAACGCCAGTCCCGATCGGCTGCGAGCAGCAGCGACTGCCAGTCCCAGTCGGTTTCGATTTGCTGCGGCAACAACAGGTAGAACAGGACCATCAGGCCGATCCACAGCGCGGTTTCCAGATGCACGCCGATAATTGTCAGCCATTGCGCAGCGCCGCCGTTGCGTTGCAGCAGCACCTGCAAGCGTTGTTGTCGAACTTCGCCGTCGAGACCTTCGAGTTGTGTCACCGGCAGCGCAAAGCTGCGGCTCAGGCTCAGCCGTCGCCAGGTCAGGCTCGCCAGCAGTTGCGGCTTGAGAAGGCGCGGCCATTCACGCAGGGCTTGTTTGAGCGTCGGGGTTTCGCCGAACAGTGCTTTGGAGAGGATATATAACGGCAGGCGTTCGTAGGCCGGTTTCAGCCACCAGAAAATGAACACCGCCAGCGATGGCCAGTCCCACAACAGCAGGCTGAACAGGGCGAACAGCGGCAGGGTGACGATCGCCCAACTGGTCATCAACAACCGGCGATGCTGCTGGCTCATCAACACGCCCAGGTCCATGGCTTCCCAGGTCGTGCGCGGGCGGATCACGACGCTGGCGTCACTCAGGCGCATGGCGGGTCTTTCCGGCAAACAACAGATAAACCGCGACGGCCAGCCACAGCGCGGCGCCGACTGCATATTTGGTCAGTGGCGTGACACTGGCTTTCGACGACCAATACGCCTCGATGAACGCTGCGATCAGCAAGAACAGCATGACCCCGCAGACCAGCAACACGCTTTTGCGCGCAGCCAGGCGCAGTGCCTCGCCGCGTGTCAGGCGTCCCGGTGCGATCAGCGCCCAGCCCAGCTTGAGCCCCGCCGCGCCGGCGAGGGCAATGCCGGTCAGTTCGAATGCGCCGTGGCCGATCACGAACGACCAGAAGGTCTGGCCGAAGCCGATTTCGCTTAGGTGTCCGGCCACCGCGCCGATGATCATGCCGTTGTAGAGCAGAAAAAAACCGCTGCCAACGCCCATCAGCAAACCGCTGGCGAAGGTCTGAAAGGCGATGCCCGTGTTGTGCATCACGTAATAGCCGAACATCACCCAGTCTTCACTCGCCGCGCGTTCCGCCGTGCGTCCGAGGTGACCAGCGACTGGATCGTACATGCCTTGCATTTCGCGCACCTGTTCGGCCGGGATCAGGTTGTAGATCAGTTCGGGAAACAGATACACCAGCACGCCGAAACCGATCAGGCTGGCGAAGAACAGCAGACTGGCGACCGCGACAAAGCGCCACTCCTCGCGCACCAGTCGCGGGAAGTCGGCGAGGATAAAACTGATTATCTGCGCGCCGAGGCGACTGCGATGCCGGTACAGCTGTTGATGGCCGCGCAGCACCTGTTGCTGCAATGAATCGATCAGAAAACTGCTGTAGCCGCGCTCCTGTGCCAAGGCCAGGTGTTGGCAGAGGCGTCGATAGGATTTGGGGAAAGCGGCCACTTGCGGGGTGTCCTTACCGTGCTCGAGACGTTCGAGCGCCGAGGCGAAGCGCTCCCATTCGGCCTTGTGGCGGGTTTCGAACAGGCTTTGCTTCATGGGCTCGGCCCCAACAAACCGCGCGCGATGCCATTGAGTTCGACCACCGCTTCAGACGCGCAAATATGCAGCGGCTGGGCCAGCAATGTAGCCAGCTCATTGACCCGCGCGGGAGACAACTGGGCCTGACGCTCGGCGAAACCGAGCACCGCGCGTTGTTCGCTGAGTGTGAGAACAACGGGCGAGCGACGAGGTTCAGCGTCAGGCAATTGCGGGCGGTTCAGCGGACGTTCGCTGTAAACCACCAGCGTGCCGGCAGCGATATCGCCCAGGCGTTTGAAGGTCGGGTGTTGCAGGCAACTGAGTGCACCGAGGAAATAGCCGAATGGCAGCAGGTCGACAAAACGCAACAGGTTGCGCAATAGCGAGGCAGACCAGCCGATCGGCGTGCCGTCGTCGTGCACGACGCGCAACCCCAGCCATTGCTTACCCGGCGAGCGGCCCTGACGCAGCACCTCAAACAGCACCATGTACCACCAACTGATGGCAAACAGCAGCAGCGAGCCGAGGCCCATGCCAAGCCTGCCGAGAAACGCCAGTGCGATAAACAGCACGCCGAGGATGAAGCCGCGAATGCCCAGATCGATGGCAAACGCCACAGCGCGCACCATCAACCCGGCGGGACGCAACGGCAGGTCGATGCCTTCCGGCGTTTCGACCTGATGACGCGTATCCAGCGGCGGGGCCAGCGGTGCTTTCCTTGGCGGTGCTGTGGGTTCGAGCATGGGCTACCTGATGTTCGCCTGTTCGGGATGCAAGTGCGCCTGATGCTAGCAGCCTCTCGGGGGGGAACGACATCACTATGTATTGCACAGCGTGTAACCGCCACGTAAAGGCTGACCATACTGGCCCTGTGGGAGCCAGCTTGCTCGCGAGCGCGTAGTGACAGGCAGCAGCGATGTTGAATGTGCTGGCCCCTTCGCGAGCAAGCACGCTCCCACAGTACGAGTACCCATAAGCTGTAGGAAATTGGAAAAAGTGCTGTTTGAGGGACAGGAGACTGGCTCCGGGGTCGGCTGAGCGCCTAGACTTCGCCGATCTTCTGTTCAGGATTCGC
Source organism: Pseudomonas sp. NPDC079367 (assembly GCF_044542195.1). NCBI lineage: Bacteria > Pseudomonadati > Pseudomonadota > Gammaproteobacteria > Pseudomonadales > Pseudomonadaceae > Pseudomonas > Pseudomonas sp. NPDC079367. The sequence goes on along the minus strand of NZ_JBITTW010000018.1, from coordinate 36,940 downwards.
CCGTGACTTCAATCTTCTGGTACGACTACGAAACCACTGGCATCAATCCGCGCAACGACCGTCCGCTGCAAGTGGCCGGGATCCGTACCGACCATGCGCTCAACGAAATCGACGAGCCGGTCAATCTCTATTGCCAGCCCAGCGAAGACATCCTGCCGCATCCGGCGGCGTGCGCGATCACTGGAATCACCCCTGGCCAGCTCGCCGAAAAAGGCCTGAGCGAAGCCGATTTCATGACTCGCGTGCATGCGCAACTGGCTGCACCGGGTACGTGTGGCGCCGGTTACAACACCTTGCGTTTCGACGATGAGATGACCCGCTACAGTCTCTATCGCAATTTTTTCGACCCCTACGCCCGTGAATGGCAGGGTGGCAACAGTCGCTGGGATCTGATTGATGTGGTGCGCGCCGCTTACGCATTGCGCCCCGATGGTCTGGTCTGGCCGACCGGTGACGATGGCCGGGTAACCCTCAAACTCGAACGGCTGACGGCGGCCAATCACATCGATCACGGGCACGCTCACGAAGCGTTGTCGGATGTGCGCGCCACCATCGCGTTGGCGCGGTTGATTCGCGAGAAACAGCCCAAGCTCTACGAGTGGCTGTTCCAGCTGCGCAGTAAACAGAAAGTCATGGATCAGATTCGTCTGTTACAACCGCTGGTGCATGTGTCCGGGCGTTTCTCGGCGGCGCGCAGTTATGTCGGTGTGGTGTTGCCGCTGGCCTGGCACCCGAAGAATCGCAACGCCTTGATCGTCTGTGATCTGCATCTTGATCCGCAAGGGTTGCTGGACCTTGATGCACAAACCCTGCGCCAGCGTTTATACACCCGCCGCGATGAATTGGCTGAAGGTGAATTGCCCGTGCCGCTCAAGCTGATCCATATCAATCGTTGCCCGGTGGTGGCGCCGTTGGCGGTATTGCGTGCGCAAGATCAGCAACGCCTCGGCCTGGAGATGGCGGTTTATCAGGAGCGGGCACTGCGACTAACTGACGCACAGCAAGTCTGGAAAGATAAAATCGCGGCGATTTATGCCAGCGAAGATTTCACTCCCAGCGAAGATCCGGAGCAGCAGTTGTACGATGGATTTATCGGTGACCGAGATCGCCGTCTATGCGAGCAAGTTCGAACGGCCGATCCTGCGCAATTAGCACAAGAGCAGTGGCCTTTCGATGATGAACGTTTGCCCGAATTACTTTTTCGATATCGAGCACGCAACTTTCCAGAGACCTTGGATGTCGCCGAGCAAGAACGCTGGAAATTATTTTGTCGCCAGCGTCTGACGCAACCTGAGGCAGGTGCGCCGAATACCGTGCAGTCATTTATCGAAGCTGCCGAGCAATGGTCACTTAGTGCGACGCCATTGCAGCGAGAGGTGCTCAACGACTGGCAGAACTATGTCGAGGCATTACGCAAACGTTTGAAGCTTTGAAATCGAACATGCCTGGCAATAGTTTACGGGCATAAAAAAACGCCAGCGCATGCTGGCGTTTTTTGTTCGCGGATCGCTCTGCGAAGGCGTTGCGGCTTAGCCCAGCAGGGTAGCCCAGCCTTCAACCACGTCGCCGCCCCACTTGGCTTTCCACTCTTTCAGAGTCTTGTGGTTGCCACCTTTGGTTTCGATGACTTCACCGTTGTGCGGGTTTTTGTATTGCTTAACTTTGCGTGCACGCTTGGTGCCGGTAGTTTTCACTGCGCCGCCACGTGGAGCCTTGGATTTGGCTTCCGGGTCGAGCAAGGCGATGATGTCACGCAGCGATTTGGAGTATTCACCCATCAGCGTGCGCAATTTGCCTTCGAATTCCAGTTCGGCTTGCAGTTTGTCGTCTTCGGACAGGTTTTTCAGACGGGCTTGCAGTTCTTTGATGGCTTCTTCGGTGGCGCGATATTCGTTGATCAAGGACATGAGTACTACCTTTCGTAGAATGCTGAATGACAGGGGACAGTGCCGTAATAATAGTCAGGCTGTTTCATCAAGTAAACATTTGGATGGGCTTTTTATTTAAATGAGTTACAGGAGTTAGGCGCCAATTGAATGTTCAGTTAAATAATGTGATGCAGTCAGCACAGATATTTACAGTTGTCTGGCAAACCTCTCGCTAAAGCGCCACAGTCTTGACGAAAACCTGCGTCAGAAAGTCGTTTCGCCAGGCTTCGTTCCGCACGGCGCGCATGCGTACTGCAGTTTTCCTGCACAGTCGCTAGAATGGCGGCCTTTGTGAAGTTCTGGAGTTTCCCCCTCATGCGCACTTTTCGGCTGGTGATATCTTGCCCGGACCGCGTTGGCATCGTTGCCAAAGTCAGTAATTTTCTGGCCTCTCATAACGGCTGGATCACCGAAGCGAGCCACCACTCTGACAATCAAGTGGGCTGGTTCTTCATGCGTCACGAAATCCGTGCCGATTCGCTGCCGTTCGGTATCGAAGAGCTGCGCGAGAAGTTCGCGCCGATCGCCGAGGAGTTCTCGATGGACTGGCGCATCACCGACACCGAGCAGAAAAAACGCGTTGTACTGATGGCCAGCCGTGAATCCCACTGCCTGGCCGACCTGCTGCACCGCTGGCACAGCGACGAACTGGATTGCGAGATCTCCTGCGTGATTTCCAACCACGACGATCTGCGCAGCATGGTCGAGTGGCACGGCATTCCTTATTACCACGTCCCGGTCAATCCACAGGACAAGCAGCCTGCATTCGACGAAGTGTCGCGGCTGGTCAAACAGCACGACGCCGAAGTGGTGGTGCTGGCGCGTTACATGCAAATCCTGCCGCCGGACATGTGCCGCGAATATGCGCACAAGGTCATCAACATTCATCACAGCTTCCTGCCTTCGTTCGTCGGCGCCAAGCCTTACCATCAGGCGTCTCTTCGCGGCGTCAAGCTGATTGGCGCGACTTGCCACTACGTGACTGAAGAACTGGACGCCGGCCCTATCATCGAGCAGGACGTGGTGCGTGTCAGCCACAGCGACAGCATTGAAGACATGGTGCGTTTCGGTCGTGACGTCGAGAAAATGGTGCTGGCCCGCGGCCTGCGTTATCACCTCGAAGACCGCGTGCTCGTGCACGGCAACAAGACGGTCGTGTTCTGATCGCACAGACACGCTTGAAAAACGAAGGGCTTGGGCGTTGAATCGCTCAAGCCCTTCGTCGTTCAAGCTCTTTCGCCGTTTCTGCCCGAGGAAAAACCATGAGCGATCCACTGGACAAAGCCACCTCAAAAGCGCCCGCCACCCTTGGTGAAGGTTGCCTCAGTCGCTACGATCCGGATGACATGGGTCCTGAGGACGGCACCGAATTTCCCGGCGCCGCCGCGTTGTGGGAACAGCTGAAACCAGAGTCGGACGATGAAACGGGTGACGATCTTTAGGCTTGGCGCACTTTCATCAGCTTCTTCAGCAACGGCTTGCCCAGCATCAGCACGAACACCGGGCCGCCGACCAGCAGATAGAAGTAATACGTCACCACCCGCCAGATCAGAATCGCCGCCGCTGCGGTGGATTTGCCCACCATCGGCGCGAGCAGTGCAGCCGAAGTCAATTCCGCCGCGCCGGCGCCGCCGGGTAACAGGCTGAATTGGCCGGCGCCCAGTGAGAGCATCTGCACCAGAAAACTCCAGGCCCACTGCAAGTCGGCACCGAGCCCGCGCAGGGCCAGATATAAAACGCTGTAGCGCAGCAGCCAGTGCACGCAGGTCAGGGCGAACACCTGGACCAGCGTCCGCCATGGCAGCTTCAAGGTATCGGTAAACGCCGCGAGAAAGTGCAGCAACTTGCGCGCCCAGCGGCGGCGAGTGCGCGCAGTCACGTTCATGCCTGCCAATACCCGACCGCTCAGGCGAATCAACGCCCGGTGGTAGCGCGCAATCAGCACGCAACTGAATAATCCGCCGAACAGCGACACCGCGCTGACCGTCAGTAGCCATTCGAGCCGATCGCTCAGATGCTGGAACAGTGCATAAATCAGAATCCCGCTCAGCGCGCAGAGAAAAAACAGCAGATCGCTGAGCTGATCCATGGCAAACACTGCGCTGCCTCGCGCCGGACGCACGCCGTAGCGGGCCAGCAAAGCCATGATGGTCAGCGGCCCGCCGCTGCCGCCGGGCGTGGCGCAGTATGCGAACTCGGCCGCCATCACTACGCCGAGGCTTTTCATCGGCGGGACCTTTTCACGCTGGTCGCCGAGCAACAAACGCAGGCGCAGGGTATTGATGCCCCAGCAGAGCAGGATCATGCCGAACATGATCAACAGCCAGTTCAACGGAAAGCCGCGCAGGCGTGCCCAGATTTCACCACCGCCCAACAGCAGCGGAATCAGCACCGCCGCGAGCAGGCCGATCAGCAACAACAGACTGCGCTTCATGCCGCCTGTTCCAGTTGTCCGCGCTGGCGGGCGAGCCAGTCGATCTTGGTCAAAGGGACGCGTCCGTCTGCGAGTAGGCGTTGCAGGGTGTGTAACCAGTAATCGCGCGAAAAGCGGTGGCGCATGTCGACCGGGTGCAGGCCCAGGCGAATCACCGGCGCCTCGCGCCAACGCTGTTCACGCTGGTCGCTGACGATTTTCGACAAGCCGCGACGCCAGGCACTGCGCGCACTCCATACCAGCCCGGGCGCATCAAGGGCGCTGAAGTCAGGCAAGCGATAAAGATGCTGCGGATCGCTGGTGTAACTGAGCGGTAATTCGCGCAAGGCCTGGCGGGTGCCGTCGCTCATCAGCCAGGCCGGGGCGACGAAGCCGTGCACTGGCCAGTCGTAGCGCTGAAATATTTCCAGACCTGCATGCAAACGGGCGAGGGCTGTGTCGTGGGACAAGCGATAAAATTCACCTTCATGGGTGTAGACCCGACGCATGAACCAGTCGCGCGGGTTGTTTGGCATAGCTTCCTGGTCGTCGTGGTAATAACCGTGCAGCGCCAGTTCATCGCCTCGGGCCACCCTGGCGTCGAGCACCCGGCGAAACGCCGGGTTGGCATCAAGCGCATCGTGGCGGTGAAAGTTCGGCACTACCAGCCACGTCATCGGCACATTGCCCAAGGCATCGACGGCCTCGACGAAGGGCTGGTAGTCCGCCCACGTCGAGGGCGCCACATCATGCAACACTAGGCATACGGCTTTCATGTGTTCAACCATTGGCCACCCGTGGCAGCGTATGGCCGAGCACAGCGTGGTAGTGACTGAGCAGGCTGTCGACCACAGTGTCCCAGGCGTAATGCCGTTCTACATGCTGGCGCGCCTGGCGGCCAAGCCGATCGCAGCCGCGACTGAACAGCTCGCGCACGGCGTTGGCCATCGCTTGCGGGTTGTTCGGGGCACAGAGCAGACCGCAGCAATCGTTGACGATTTCTTCAAACGCCCCGGCTGCGACGGCCACCACCGGAATGCCGCAGGCCATGGCTTCAAGGATGACCAGACCGAAGGTTTCCTGATCACCGGCGTGCACCAGCGCATCGGCACTGGCCATCAGGCGCGCGACTTTTGCTGCCGGGCAGAATTCATCGATGACGCTGACGTTATCCGGCACCGCAGTGGGCATTGACGAGCCGACCAACAGCAAGTGATAGCGCGGGCCGAGGCGTTGCATGCACTTGAGCAGCACCGGCAGGTTTTTCTCCTTGGAACCGCGCCCGGCAAAGACCAATAGCCGGGTGTCTTCGGCAATCCCCAATTCGGCACGCAGGCCGGGGTCGCGGGCGTCGGGATGAAACGTGTGCAGATCGACGCCCAGCGGTTGCACATGGACATTGCGTACGCCGAGCCCGGTGAGCTTGTCCGCCATGACCTGGCTCGGCGCGAGAACGCGGTCGAAATTGCCGTAGAGACGGGTGACGTAGGCTTCGACGTTCGGCGTGACCCAGTGGCCCATGCGATTGCCCACCAGCAGCGGCAGATCCGAGTGATAAAAGCCGATCACCGGCACATCCAGCTGCCGCCGGGCATCCAGCGCGGCCCACGCGGTGAGGTAGGGATCGCCGACTTCGATCAGATCCGGCTGCAAATCCTGCAGGACGTTTCGCCATGGCGCCAGCCGTAGCGGGAAGCGATAGCCTTTGCCGAAAGGCAGGGCAGGTGCTGGAACCGTGTAAATGCCGTCATGTTCACCCAGTCGCGCGCCGGGGATGAGCAGGCTGTGACGAATACCGCTGCGGTCGCCAAGGCGACGGTGCTTGGCATCCAGATAAGTACGCACGCCTCCGCTGGCCGGGGCGTAGAACATGGTGATGTCGGCGATATGCACGGTGAGCAACCCTCCGCTGTGTTGTTCTCCCTTGGTTGACCGTTATCCAGAATAGATGTTCGGTCGGGATTGCGCGGTGGGGTCTCAGGTCGGTTTAGTGTTGTTTGAGTGGGCGCCTTCGCGAGCAAGCCCGCTCCCACAATTGAAATGCATTCCAATGTGGGAGCGGGCTTGCTCGCGAAGGCGGAAGTGGCGGCGCCTCAGATGCGGAAACTACCCACCAACTGCTTCAACCGCGAAGCCTGCTGCTCCAGATCCGAGCACGCACGCAGCGTCGCGTGCAGGTTCTCCACGCCTTCCTGGTTGAGCGTATTGATCTCGGTAATGTCGACATTGATCGACTCGACCACCGCGGTCTGCTCTTCGGTCGCGGTCGCCACCGACTGGTTCATCCCGTCGATTTCACTGATGCGCAGGGTCACGCTGTTCAGGCGTTCGCCGGCAAGGTTGGCGATCTCCACGCTGTCGTGGCTGTGACGCTGACTGTCGCTCATGGTGCTCACCGATTCCCGGGCCCCGACTTGCAGCTCCTCGATCATGGTCTGCACCTGCTGCGCCGATTCCTGCGTGCGGTGCGCGAGGTTGCGTACTTCGTCGGCCACCACGGCAAAACCACGACCGGCCTCACCGGCGCGGGCCGCTTCGATCGCGGCGTTAAGGGCGAGCAGGTTGGTTTGCTGGGAAATGCTGGTGATCACTTCGAGGATCTGGCCGATGTTGACGGTCTTGCTGTTCAGCGACTCGATATTGGTGCTGGACGCGCTGAGCATGCTCGACAGCTGATTCATCGCCTTGATGCTGCGCTCGACCACCTGCTGGCCATCCTCGGCCAGACCCCGGGCGTCGCTGGCCTGGTTCGACGCTTGCGCGGCGTTGCGCGCAATTTCCTGGGCGGCGGCGCCGAGCTGATTGATCGCGGCGGCAACGCTGCTGGTGCGCGAAGCTTGCTGGTCAGAGTTGTACATCGAGGAGTTCGACGCAGCGACCACGCGCAGGGCGACTTCGTTGACCTGGCCGGTGGCCGAAGACACTTCGCGGATCGAGCCGTGAATGCGCTCGACGAAACGGTTGAACGCGGTGCCAAGTATGCCGAATTCATCGTTATTGACGATGTTCAGGCGTTTGGTCAGATCGCCTTCGCCGTCGGCGATGTCTTCCATGGCGCGGGTCATCACGTGCAGCGGCTGGATCAGCAGGCGGATCAGCATTCCGAGCAGGGCAATGATGATAGCCACGGCAATAATGGTCGCGATTACCGCGGAGGTACGGAATTCGCTGAGCATCGAGTAAGCCTGGTCTTTATCGATCGACAAACCGATGTACCAGTTCACCGACGGCAGGCCCTTGATCGGGGCGAAAGTGACGATGCGGGTTTTGCCGTCGACGCTCACTTCGCTGAAATCGCTGCTGATGCGCGGGGTGTCCTGCGGATAGGCTTCTTTCAGCGATTTCATCACCAGGGCCTTGTCCGGGTGGACGAGGATCTTGCCATCGGCGCTGACCAGGAACACATAGCCCATGCCATCGAAATCACGGGCGGCGAGGGTGTCGACCAGTGACTGCAGGCTGAGGTCACCGCCGACCACGCCGACGCTCTGCCCGGCCTTTTTCGACGCGGTAGCGATGGAAATGATCAACTGGCCCGTTGCCGCATCGATGTAAGGTTCGGTCAGGGTCGAAGTGCTGCTGCTTTCGGCACCTTTATACCAGGGGCGTACGCGCGGATCGAAACCGTCCGGCATCTTCACGTCCGGGCGGATGGTGAAGTGGCCGGTGGCGTCGCCCAGGTAGGTAGCCATGAACGTCGAGGTCAGGCTTTTCTGTTCCAGCAGGCTGGCGACCGTGTCAGGTTGCGGGTTGATGGCGATGTTCTGGGCGGCGTTCTCGATCAGCAGGATGCGCCCGCTGAGCCAGGTCTGGATATTGCCGGCGGTGACCTCGCCCATTTCGTTGAGGTAGTTGTTCAGGTCATCGCGGATCGCATTGCGTTGCAGCCAGTCGTTGTACAACGTAAACGAGGCGAAAGCGGCAATGACGATGAGAGCGGCGGCAAGCAAAATCTTATGGCTGAAGCGCAGGTTTTTGTTCATGGCTTGGGGTTCCGCTAAGGTCTTAATGTCCTGGGCGTGCTTTGCTAAAGACGCGCACTATGGGCAAGGTTGAAAAACTGGTATTTCCGGCTCTCCTTAGGGAAATGTCCGACCCGATTTTCTGATGGGTCTATCCAATTTATGTATCGGCCATGTGTCATCAAAGATTAACCATTGGGTGAGAAAATGCCTGACTCTTCGCAACTCGTTATCGGCGCTGATCCGGCCGCGCAACCCATCGCTCAGGCCATGCGCCTGGCCAACCGCCACGGGCTGATCGCCGGCGCCACCGGAACCGGTAAAACCGTGACGTTGCAGCGTCTGGCCGAAGCGTTCAGCGATGCCGGTGTGGCGGTGTTCGCCGCCGACATCAAGGGCGACCTGTGCGGCCTCGGCGCTGCCGGCAACCCGCAGGGCAAAGTGGCCGAGCGCATCGCCGGCATGCCGTGGCTGGGTCATACGCCTCAGGCTTATCCCGTCACGCTGTGGGACATCCACGGTGAATCCGGTCATCCGCTGCGCACAACCCTGAGCGAAATGGGCCCGCTGCTGATCGGCAGCCTGCTCGAGCTGACCGACAGTCAGCAATCGGCGTTGTACGCAGCATTCAAAGTGGCGGATCGCGAAGGCTTGTTGCTGCTGGATCTCAAGGATCTGAAAGCGCTGCTCAATCATCTCAAGGACAATCCGCAACTGCTGGGCGAAGACGCGGCGTTGATGACCACCGGTTCCAGCCAGGCGCTGCTGCGCCGGTTGGCGACGCTGGAACAGCAGGGCGCGGAAGCCTTGTTCGGCGAGCCGGCGCTGCAACTTGAGGACATTCTGCAACCGGGCGCCGATGGCCGTGGACGCATCCATTTGCTCGACGCCAGCCGGCTGGTGCATGAGGCGCCGAAAGTCTACGCGACGTTCCTGCTGTGGCTGCTGGCAGAGTTGTTCGAGCAGTTGCCCGAGCGCGGCGACGCTGATAAACCGCTGCTGGCGCTGTTTTTCGATGAGGCGCACTTGCTGTTCGGCGACACGCCGAAGGCATTGCAGGAACGCCTGGAGCAAGTGGTGCGTTTGATCCGATCCAAAGGTGTGGGCGTCTACTTCGTTACCCAGTCGCCAGCGGATCTGCCGGACGATGTGTTGGCGCAGTTGGGCCTGCGCATTCAACAGGGTCTGCGTGCGTTTACCGCCAAAGAGCAGAAATCCCTGCGCGCGGTGGCGGATGGCTTTCGGCCGAATCCGGCGTTCGACAGCTTGTCGGTGTTGACCGAACTGGGCATCGGCGAGGCGCTGGTGGGCACGCTGACCGAGAAGGGCACGCCGGAAATGGTCCAGCGCGTGCTGGTGGCGCCGCCGCAATCGCGGATCGGCCCGTTGACCGAGACCGAGCGCACCCTGCTGATCGCCGGCTCGCCGTTCAAGGGCCGTTACGACAAGCCGATCGATCGTGAATCGGCCTATGAAATTCTGATGGGACGCAAAGGGCTCGCGCCTGAGGCCGAAACCCCGACGGGCAAACCGCAGGCCGAAGAGCCGAGCCTCGCTGACCGCGCCGGGGAGTTCCTCGGCACGGCGGCAGGGCAGGCGTTGAAATCGGCGATGCGCCAGGCGGCCAATAACCTTGGCAAGCAATTGGTGCGCGGGTTGATGGGCTCTTTATTAGGCGGCAGCAAGCGCCGCTGAAAGCAAAGATCGCAGCCTTCGGCAGCTCCTACAGTTGAAATGCATTCATTCTGTAGGAGCTGCCGAAGGCTGCGATCTTTTGATTTTGCTTCAGGCTTTACCCTTGGCGTGCGCCGCCAACCGCTCCAGCGCCGCGCGAAGTCCCGGATCGTTGATCCCGTCGGCCGTCGACTGAATCGTCTCCGCCGCACTGCTCGACAAATCCATCGTGTGTCCTGCCGCCCGAGCCTGAATGATTGGCGGGCGCACGCTGAATTTGATCCGCGTCAGGTTGGCGAACTCACCGAACAACTGCAGCTGCCGTTGCAGGCGCTTTTGCTGGTAGCGCAAGCGCGTCGCCCAATGGCCGTCAGTGACCACCAGCGACAGTTCGCCTTCGCGCCACTTGGCCACACGGCAATGCTCGCGGGCGGCCGGCTGCAGCTGACTTTCGAGCAGGCGCTGCAAATGCTCCAGACGCTGGGCATGGCCGAGGATGGCTTTCAGCGGTTTGGCTTCGCGTAGCAGAACGGCGGGGGCTCTGGCCGAGAGAGGGCGCAATGCCATGATCGAACACCTGAGGTAACAGAGGCGCCATGTTAGCAGAAAGCAGTGGAACCTCTGGCCCATTGCTTTTGTCCCTGCTCTGCTCATTAAATCAACGCCTGACTTCTTTCCCCCAACGGCTTGAAGTTGAGCAAAACGCCCCTATTTTAAGTGAGCCCCGTCAAAGCGCAGTGCCAGCATCGTGGAATATCGCCACTTTCCTCACCACCGTTTCCGGGTAGAATGCTCGTTCGCATGCGGCCATGAGGGCTGC
>NZ_JBITTW010000018.1:0-26133 GCF_044542195.1 Pseudomonas sp. NPDC079367 | reverse complement strand
CATCCCTTTAGTGTGGAAGATCCTGCCGATATGTTTGCGCCTTTGTTAAAGAAACTTTTTGGAAGCAAGAACGAGCGTGAAGTCAAACGCATGCTCAAGACGGTGCAGCTCGTCAATGCCTTCGAAGAGCAAATGGTGGCCCTTTCGGACGATCAATTGCGCGCCAAGACCGCCGAGTTCAAGGCCCGTATCGCCAAAGGGGAAACCCTCGACAAGCTGTTGCCGGAAGCCTTTGCCGTAGCCCGCGAGGCCGGCAAGCGTGTGATGGGCATGCGCCACTTCGACGTACAACTCGTTGGCGGCATGACCTTGCACGAAGGCAAGATTGCCGAAATGCGCACCGGTGAGGGCAAGACCCTCGTGGCCACCCTGGGTGTTTACCTCAACGCACTGTCCGGCAAGGGCGTGCACGTTGTGACCGTGAACGACTACCTGGCCCGCCGTGACGCTAACTGGATGCGCCCGCTGTATGAATTCCTCGGCCTGACCGTCGGCGTTGTGACGCCGTTCCAGCCGCCGGAAGAGAAGCGTGCCGCCTACGCCGCCGATATCACCTACGGCACCAACAACGAATTCGGTTTCGACTACCTGCGCGACAACATGGCGTTCAGCATGGATGAAAAATTCCAGCGTGAACTCAATTTTGCCGTGATCGACGAAGTCGACTCCATCCTCATCGACGAAGCGCGGACTCCGCTGATCATTTCCGGTCAGGCCGAGGACAGCTCCAAGCTGTACATGGAGATCAACAAACTGATCCCGCAGCTGGAACTGCACGTCGAGGAAGTCGAAGGCCAGGTCACCAAGGCCGGTCATTACACCGTTGACGAAAAGACCCGTCAGGTCGAACTCAACGAAGCCGGTCACCAGTTCATCGAAGAGATGCTCACCCGCGTCGGCCTGCTGGCCGAAGGCGAGAGCCTGTACTCGGCGCATAACCTCGGTCTGCTGACCCACGTCTATGCCGGTCTGCGTGCGCACAAACTGTTCAACCGCAACATCGAATACATCGTCCAGGACGGTCAGGTCGTACTGGTCGACGAACACACCGGTCGTACCATGCCGGGCCGTCGTCTGTCCGAAGGCCTGCACCAGGCCATCGAAGCCAAGGAAGGTCTGAACATTCAGGCCGAGAGCCAGACCCTGGCCTCGACCACCTTCCAGAACTACTTCCGTCTGTACACCAAACTGTCCGGCATGACCGGTACCGCAGACACCGAAGCGTTCGAATTCCACCAGATCTACGGTCTGGAAGTCATGGTCATCCCGCCGAACAAACCGTTGGCACGTAAGGACTACAACGATCTGGTGTTCCTCACCGCCGAGGAGAAATACGCGGCGATCGTGGCGGACATCAAGGAGAGCATGGCGGCCGGTCGTCCGGTACTGGTGGGTACCGCGACCATCGAGACGTCCGAGCACATGTCCGCATTGCTCGTCAAAGAAGGCATCGAACACAAGGTTCTGAACGCCAAGTTCCACGAAAAAGAAGCTGAAATCATTGCTCAGGCCGGTCGTCCGGGGGCGTTGACCATCGCCACCAACATGGCCGGTCGTGGTACCGACATCCTCTTGGGCGGCAACTGGGAAGTGGAAGTCGCTTCGCTGGAAAACCCGACCCCTGAGCAGATCGCCCAGATCAAGGCTGACTGGCAGAAGCGTCACCAGCAGGTGCTGGAATCCGGCGGTTTGCAGGTGATCGCCTCCGAGCGTCACGAATCGCGTCGTATCGACAACCAGCTGCGTGGCCGTGCCGGCCGTCAGGGCGATGCCGGTTCGAGCCGCTTCTACCTGTCGCTGGAAGACAGCCTGATGCGCATTTTCGCCTCCGACCGGGTGAAGAACTTCATGAAAGCCCTGGGCATGCAGCCGGGCGAAGCGATCGAGCACCGCATGGTGACCAACGCGATCGAGAAGGCGCAGCGCAAGGTTGAAGGCCGCAACTTCGACATCCGCAAGCAATTGCTCGAGTTCGACGACGTCAACAACGAACAGCGTAAAGTGATCTATCACATGCGTAACACGTTGCTGGCCGCTGACAACATCGGTGAAACCATCGCCGACTTCCGTCAGGACGTGCTCAACGCTACCGTCAGCGCCCACATTCCGCCGCAATCGCTGCCAGAGCAGTGGGACGTGGCCGGTCTGGAAGCGTCGATCGAAAGCGATTTCGGCGTGAAGCTGCCGATCCAGCAATGGCTCGACGAAGACGATCACCTGTACGAAGAAACCCTGCGCGAGAAGCTGATGAACGAGCTGATCGCCGCGTACAACGAAAAAGAAGACCAGGCCGGTGCCGAGGCGCTGCGCTCGTTCGAGAAACAGATCGTTCTGCGCGTACTGGACGACCTGTGGAAAGACCACCTGTCGACCATGGACCACTTGCGTCACGGCATCCACCTGCGTGGCTATGCGCAGAAGAACCCGAAGCAGGAATACAAGCGCGAGTCGTTCACGCTGTTCTCCGAACTGCTCGATTCGATCAAGCGCGACTCGATCCGTGTGCTATCGCACGTTCAGGTGCGCCGTGAAGATCCGGAAGCCGAAGAACAACGTCTGCGTCAGGAGGCCGAAGCGCTGGCGGCTCGCATGCAATTCGAACACGCCGAAGCGCCGGGGCTGGATCAGCCGGAAGCGTTGGGTGAAGAGGTTGATGTGGCGCTGGCCGCCGCTGCTGCCCCGGTTCGCAACGAGCAGAAGCTGGGCCGCAACGAACTGTGCTACTGCGGTTCGGGCAAGAAATACAAGCATTGCCACGGGCAGATCCAGTAAACCCCGTTTCAATCGCTGAACACCCGCGCCGCGACCGGCTCCTGCCGTCGCGGCGTTTTGCCATTTATTTCACCGTCCTTTTCCGTGGCGGTGCTGACATCATTGAGTAAGGAGCGCATTCATGGCTGTTGGTCTTGGTCCTTTGCCAACGTTGCACCCGGTTGCCGGTTTTGAACTCGGTATCGCCTCGGCCGGCATCAAGCGCCCGGGGCGCAAGGATGTGGTAGTGATGCGCTGCGCTGAAGGTTCGACCGTGGCTGGGGTGTTCACCCTGAACGCTTTTTGCGCCGCGCCGGTGATCCTGGCGAAAAAGCGCGTGCACAACGCCGTGCGGTACCTGCTGACCAACACCGGCAATGCCAACGCCGGCACCGGCGAGCCTGGCTTGGCCGCTGCCGAGCGCACCACCGCTAAGTTGGCCGAGCTGACCGGCGTCGATGCCAGCCAGATTCTGCCGTACTCCACCGGTGTGATCGGCGAGCCGCTGCCGGTCGAGAAAATCGAAGGCGCACTGCAAGCCGCGCTGGACGACCTTTCAGAGAACAACTGGGAAGCCGCTGCCACCGGCATCATGACCACCGACACCCTGCCCAAGGGCGCCAGCCGCCAGTTCGAGCATGACGGCGTGACCATCACCGTCACCGGCATCAGCAAAGGCGCCGGCATGATTCGCCCGAACATGGCGACCATGCTCGGTTACATTGCCACCGACGCCAAAGTCTCCCGCGACGTTTTGCACAACCTGATGCTCGACGGCGCGAACAAGTCGTTCAACCGTATCACCATCGATGGCGACACTTCGACCAATGACTGCTGCATGTTGATCGCCACCGGTCAAGCCGCGCTGCCGGAAATCACCCGCGCTGAAGGCGAGCTGTTCGCCAAGCTGAAACAAGCGGTGTTCGACGTGTGCATGGACGTGGCGCAGGCCATCGTGCGTGACGGTGAAGGTGCAACCAAGTTTGTCACTGTTGAAGTGAATGGCGGCGGCAACCACCAGGAATGCCTGGATGTCGGTTACACCGTGGCCCACTCGCCGCTGATCAAGACTGCGCTGTTCGCCTCCGATCCGAACTGGGGCCGCATCCTCGCCGCCGTGGGCCGTGCCGGTGTGCCGGACCTGGACGTGAGCAAGATCGACGTGTTCCTCGGCGACGTGTGCATCGCCAGCCGTGGCGCCCGCGCCGCGTCCTACACTGAAGCTCAGGGCTCGGCGGTAATGCAGCAGGAAGAAATCACCATCCGCATTGAACTGGGCCGCGGCGATTGCAGCGAAACCATCTGGACCACCGACCTGTCGCATGAATACGTGAAGATCAACGCTGAATACCGGACTTGACCTGAAAGGTGGGAGCGGGCTGCTGGCCTCTTCGCGAGCAAGCTCGCTCCCACAGTGGTTACGGCCGTTCACAAATGTTGTGTTCACCTCAAAACCTGTGGGAGCGAGCTTGCTCGCGAAAGCGGAGGTTCCGACACAATAAATCTTGAAGTTTCCTCTGACGAAAAGGCGCCACACCATGTCCCTGCACCTGATCATCGGCGACAAGCTGCTTTCCTCCTGGTCCCTGCGCGCAGCTCTGGCGCTGGAGATGACCGGCGCCCCCTACAGCGAAGAGCTGATCAAACTCGGCAAGCCCGACACCCGCGAGCGCCTGCTCAAGCATTCGCCGACCGGCAAGGTGCCGCTGTTGCAGACCACGCGCGGCACCATCGCCGATTCGCTGGCGATCGCGGAATACCTCGCCGAACAGTTCCCGTCCGAGCAACTCTGGCCGAGCGATACCTTCGCCCGGGCCCAGGCCCGCTCCGCCTGCGCGCAGATGCACAGCGGCTTCTTCGCCATGCGCAACCACATGCCGTTCAACCTCAGTCAAGACGCGCCGCTGAACCCGGTGCCGCCGGAAGTGAAGGTCGATATCGAACGCATGCTCGCGCTCTGGGCTGAATGCCGCGCGGCGGCCACGGAGGAAGGGCCGTACCTGTTCGGTCGCGTCAGCCTCGCTGATGCTTATTTCGCGCCGATCGCCGTGCGCCTGCGCACCTATCAGGTGAAGTTGCCGGCAGTCGACGAAGCTTATGTCGAAACCGTCTACCAGTGGCCCGCCTTCAAAGCATGGCAAAAGGCTGGATTGGAGGAATTGCACCCGTGAAACGCGTCCACGTCGCCGCTGCCGTCATTCGTGACGGCGCCGGCAAGATCCTGATCGCCCGCCGCGCCGACACTCAGCATCAGGGTGGCTTGTGGGAATTTCCCGGTGGCAAGGTCGAGGCGGACGAGTCAGTCGAATCGGCACTGGCTCGCGAGCTGCACGAAGAGCTGGGCATCGTCGTTGACGCTGCCCGGCCGTTGATCAAGGTTCGCCACGATTACCCGGACAAACAGGTCTTGCTGGATGTCTGGGAAGTGTCGGCGTTCAGCGGTGAACCCCATGGCGCTGAAGGTCAGCCATTGGCTTGGGTCACTGCCAGGGAACTGATCGACTACGAGTTCCCGGCGGCCAACCAGCCGATCGTCGCGGCGGCGCGCTTGCCTGCCGAATATCTGATCACGCCGGAAGATCTGGAAGGACCGGCCTTGTTGCGCGGCATTCAGAAGGCGATTGCCGGCGGTGCCAAACTGATCCAGCTGCGCGCCCCCAACGGCTACGACCCGAAATACCGCGACCTGGCGGTCGACGCGGTGGGCCTGTGCGCGGGCAAGGCGCAGTTGATGATCAAAGGGCCGTTCGAATGGCTCGGTGATTTCCCGTCTGCTGGCTGGCACATCACCGCTGCGCAACTGCGTAAATACGCTGCAGCGGGGCGTCCGTTGCCGGCCGAGCGCTGGCTCGCGGCGTCGTGCCATAACGCCGAAGAGCTGACGCTGGCCGAGCAGATGGGCGTCGACTTCGTCACCCTCTCGCCAGTGCAGCCGACGCTGACGCACCCGGACGCACAGCCGTTGGGTTGGGAGCAGGCTGCGGCATTGATTGAGGGTTTCAGCAAACCGGTGTTTCTGCTCGGTGGAGTCGGGCCGGCGGAGCGCGAAAAAGCCTGGGGTGTCGGGGCGCAGGGCGTGGCGGGGATTCGGGCGTTCTGGCCTGATTGAGTGTCAAGGCTGCTGGCCCATTCGCGAGCAAGCCCGCTCCCACATTCGACTGCATTCCAACTGAAGGAAAACGGACAACTGTGGGAGCGGGCTTGCTCGCGAAGGCGTCCTTCACATCACTGCAAATTTAAGGTTTTGCAGCCGGCTGCCACAAAATCTCCGCCACCCCCTGGCGCCGCGCAATCAACCGCGCCGCGACAAACAGCAAATCCGACAACCTGTTGATATACGCCAGGCCAACCCCGGCCAACGGCTCCGACGCATTCAAATGCTGGCAGCGTCGCTCGGCACTGCGTGCCAGACTGCGGCAGACATGCGCCTGTGCGATCAGCATCGAGCCACCCGGCAAGATGAAATTCTCCAACGGCCCCAGCTCTTCATTCCAGACATCGATTGCCGCTTCGAGGCGCTGGATTTCGGCCTCGTTCAATGCCTGATATGCCGGCATTGCCAGTTCACCGCCAAGGTCGAACAAGCGATGCTGACACGGCGCCAACACCTCAATGATTTCATTCAGCCCTGGGTGCATTCCACGCTCGGCGAGCAATCCGGCCAGCAGCACGCCGACCTGACTGTTCAGCGTATCGACCTCGCCGATCGCCTCGATGCGCGGGTGATCCTTCGGTACGCGGCGGCCGTCACCGAGGCCGGTTTCGCCTTTGTCGCCGGTGCGGGTGTAGATCTTCGACAAGCGAAAGCCCATGGGTTACCTCGGTAGTGAATTGGTTTCGGTGGTCAGCGGCGCAGGTTGCGCCAGCGGCAGACGCAGGGTGAAGCAAGTGCCCTGGCCGGGCGCCGACTGCACCTCCATCTGACCTTTGTGGTTGTTGGTGATGATGAAGTACGACACCGACAACCCCAGGCCGGTGCCCTGGCCGATTTCCTTGGTGGTGAAGAACGGCTCGAAGGTGCGCTTGCGCACGTTCTCGCTCATGCCGATGCCGTTGTCCTCGACCTGAATCTCGGCCCATGGCGGATTGAGCCTGGTGCGCAGAATGATCCGTCCCGGTTCGCTGTCATCTTCGCGCTGATGAATGGCCTGGGCGGCATTTTTCAGCAGATTGAGCAGCACCTGTTCCAGCTCGTTGGCGGTGCCCGGCACCGGGCCGAGGGCCGGGTCGAACTGACGAATGATCGCCTGGCCCTTGAAGTCGAAGCCGATGGCCAGATCGAAGTCGTTGCCGGCGATTTCCACGGCTTGATCGATCAGCGCCGGCAGATCGCACGGCGCCATTTGCCGGGTGCTGCGGCGGCTGAAGCTGAGCATGTGTGTGACGATTTTCGCCGCGCGGGCGCCGGCCTGTTGAATGCCATCGAGCAACTGCGGTACTTCGCGGCCCTGCAGGTAACGATTGACCGCATCCAGTTCGATACCCAGTTGTTCGGCGGTCTCGATGTTCTTCGGCAGATCCGCCGACAGACGCCGGCGAATGTTCTGCACGTTGTGCAGGATCGCGCCGAGCGGGTTGTTGATCTCGTGGGCCATGCCGGCCGCGAGGCCACCAACCGACAGCATCTTCTCCGACTGCACCATCATTTCTTCCAGCGACAAACGCTGAGTGATGTCGTCGATACGGATCACCACGCCACGGCCGGCACCGCCCATCAGCGGATAAAACGTCAGCGCGTAATGCTTGGGTTCATCGTCCTTGAACCAGGTCACCCGGTCGACTTTGGCCACGGTGTGCTGTTCGACGGTGGCCTTGAGCTGCGGCAGAAATGGCTTGAGCGGTTCGAAGGCGAGGAAGATCGGCTGATTCAACGCCTCGTCCAGGCGCGTGCCGGAAAGGGCGCTGGCTTCCTGGTTCCACTGGGTGACGTAGAGTTGCTCGTCGAGGGCGATCAGCGCCGAAGGCATCGAGTCGATGATGCTGTTGAGGTAGTTCTGGAAGCCGGTGAGCTTCTTCTCGATCTTGCTGCGCACCTGGACTTCAAGTTCGAGTTTTCGGTTGGTGTGGCGGGTTTCCTCGGCCAAGCCTTGCGCCTGGTCGTAAGCAGCTTGCGAGTCGTCGCGGGCGCGTTTCAGTTGCTGCTCGCGGGCTTCGATGCGCGAGAGCATAGTGTTGAATGCCTCGGCCAGACTGCCGATTTCGTCGTGGTTGCCGCGCGCGGCGCGCAGGGCGTAGTTCTCTTCGCGGGTAACCTGTCGCGACAGCTCCTCCAGCTGATGAATCGGCCGGGTGATCAGACGTTTGATCTGCCGGGCAATCACCAGCCACAGCAGCACGCTGAAAATCAGGATGCCGAGGCTGGCGGTCAGGGTGCCGGTGTAGAACGCCATCGGCAGTTCGCTGCTGGCCACCAGCAACAGATGTCCCGGCGCAGCACCGGGGCGGGGCAGGGTGATCAGTTGATTGCTGCGAAACTCGGTCAGTTGCCAGGCTTCGACATGGCGGTAGCGTTCGGGAAGACTGAGTTTTTCGCCGCGCTGCACTTGCGCCAGACGTTCACCCTTGCCGTCGTACAGGGCGGCGGCGCGCAGCGGTGAATAACTGTCGAGTTCCTTGAGCAGGCGCTCGGCGCTGCGCGGCGACTCAAGCGCATCGCTGACCAGGCTCGGATTGGCGATCAGTCGGCCGATGGTCTGCAGCGCCTGTGGCGCCATGCTTTCCTGGGAAATATAGTAGGCGGCG
The DNA here is from genome assembly GCF_044542195.1 of Pseudomonas sp. NPDC079367. Lineage (NCBI taxonomy): Bacteria > Pseudomonadati > Pseudomonadota > Gammaproteobacteria > Pseudomonadales > Pseudomonadaceae > Pseudomonas > Pseudomonas sp. NPDC079367. The sequence continues at coordinate 17,640 of NZ_JBITTW010000018.1, read as the reverse complement.
CTGATGAAGGTCAGGTTGGCGACCAGCAGAACCGTGGTCAACAACACCAGCAAGGCGGCCAGCAGTTTCTGGCCGACCGGCAGGTTTTCAAGGCGCTCGCGCAATGGCATCAGGTTTATCGCTGCAAGGGAACAAGTGGTCAGCCTAGCGGCTGCTCAGTCGCTGGGCAATCCGCGCTTGCGCAGATGCGCCACCAGACGTTGCTGTAATTGATGCAGATGCGGCAGATGCAACTGATGGCGCTCGGCAACCTTGCAGGCGTAACCCAACAGATAGCTGATCTCGGTGCGGCGCTGATTGGCGACGTCTTGATGCATCGACGAGTAATTGGCAGCGGTGGCGTGGATCACCCGTTCGACTTCCGCTTGCAGGTTTTGCGCCGCAGCCGGCTGGCCGCAGCGTTCGAGCAGTTCGGCCAGTTCGGCGCAGAGCGTGGCGACTTCGCAGTGATGCTCTGCCAGCCCGCCGTTGCGGCAGTCGTGGAGCACGGTCAGCGGATTGATCGCGCAGTTCAGCGCCAGTTTGCGCCACAGCCGGGTGAGGATGTCAGCGTTCCACTCATGGGGAATGTTCGCCGCTTGCAGATCGTCCAGCCAGACCGGCGCCAGCGGATTTGCCGCATCGCCCAGCCAGTTGAAGCCGTGGCCGGCAAACACCACGCGCCAATCGCCATCGCGAAACGCGCCCTCGGTGCTGGAGGCGCTGATGCAACGCGTGTGCGGCACGCGCGCGGCGACGGCGTCCTGACTGCCGAGGCCGTTCTGCAAGAGAATCAGTTCGGCGTCCGGCGCGAGGCGTGAAGCGAGGCGGGCCACGCCTTCTTCGGCATCGTAGGCCTTGCACGCGACCAGCAAACGCCGAATCGGCTCGGGGCTGTCCGGGGTTTCGCCGGGAACTGCATAGGTATGAGCTTGTCCGTTTTCTACCAGGGTTAATCCGCCGCCCGCCGTATAGCTTTGCAAGCGCGCCGCATCGCGCAGGATCAACCGCACGGGCAGGCCGGCGCGGGCCAGACGTGTCGCCCAGAGTGTGCCGAGGCTGCCGGCGCCAAGTACGTGCCAGGTAGTCGACATCAGTTTTTTGCTCGATTGCTTGCAGGCATGTGCGGCTCGCCGTATCGGTAGGAAAAGACCCGTTATAATGAGCCCGATTTTAACCGCAAGCCAAGCGCGCTCCATCCGCATCGAGCGCGCCTTTTTATTGGAGAGATTACATGCCGTCGTTCGACGTGGTATCCGAACTGGACAAACACGAACTCACCAACGCGGTCGAGAACGCCGTGAAGGAACTCGATCGTCGTTATGACCTGAAAGGCAAAGGCAGCTTCGAGTTCAAGGAAAAAGACCTGACCGTCAGCCTCACCGCCGAAGCGGCTTTCCAGCTCGAAGCGATGATCGAAATCCTCAAGCTGGCGCTGACCAAGCGCAAGATCGACGTGCAGTGCCTCGAGGTCAAGGACGCTTACGCTTCCGGCAAGCTGATGAAGCAGGACGCCATCCTCAAGGAAGGCATCGACAAAGAGCTGGCGAAGAAGATCGTCGGCCACATCAAGGAAGCCAAATTGAAAGTGCAGGCCGCTATTCAGGGCGAGCAGGTACGTGTGACCGGCAAGAAGCGCGACGATTTGCAGGAAGCCATCGCGGCCCTGCGTGCCAAGGAATTTGGCATGCCGCTGCAGTTCAACAACTTCCGCGACTGACTTCGATCGGATGACTTGTGGGAGCGAGATTGCTCGCGAAAGCGGTGTGTCAGGCGATTCATTAGCTCAATGACCTATCGCTTTCGCTAGCAAGCTCGCTCCCACAGTTGTTTTTGAATACACCCCGGGAAGCCGGAAATCAGGAGATAGAACATGGATTTGAATGCGGAAGTGGACCACCTGGTCAAGGCGTCCCAGGCGTGGATCCCGATGATCATGGAATACGGCAGCCGCGTACTGCTGGCAGTGATTACCCTGGCCATCGGCTGGTGGCTGATCAACAAGGTCACGCAAAAGCTCGGCGGTCTGCTCGCTCTGCGCAATGCCGACCTCGCGCTGCAAGGTTTTATCAGCAGCCTGGCCAACATCATTCTCAAGGTGCTGCTGATTGTCAGCGTCGCGTCGATGATCGGCGTCGAAACCACCTCGTTCGTCGCGGCCATCGGTGCTGCCGGTCTGGCGATCGGTCTGGCCTTGCAAGGCAGCCTGGCCAACTTCGCTGGCGGTGTGCTGATCCTGCTGTTCCGCCCGTTCCGCATCGGTGACTGGATCGAAGCCCAAGGTGTAGCGGGTACCGTCGACAGCATCCAGATTTTCCACACCGTGCTGCGTACCGGCGACAACAAGACCATCATCCTGCCCAACGGCAATCTGTCGAACGGCATCATCACCAACACCAACCGCCAGCCAACGCGCAAAGTCGTGTTTGATGTCGGCGTGGATTACGAGGCGGATCTGCAGAAAGCCCGTCAGGTATTGCTGGATCTGGCCAAGGATCCCCGCGTCATGCAGGACCCGGAACCACAGGCGGTGATTTCGACATTGGGTGATAGCTCGATCACGGTTTCCCTACGTGTCTGGGTCAAGACTGCGGACTATTGGGATGTGATGTTCATGTTCAATGAACAGGCGCGGGATCGTTTGAAGGCGGCGGGGATTGATATTCCATTTCCGCAGCGGGTTATACGTGTAGTGCAGGAATCTGCCACGCAGTAATCGTCTTTTAAGTTGGCCTGGGAGTCAGCAACTAATATCAAACCCGAGCAGTGTGCATACTCTCGGGTTTTTTATTGGCGTGATAAAACTATGCTGGCTAATAAGTAGCTGGCTAATGTTTGTCTGTTTGATCAGTTATTCATCCATAAAAAAAACCGCCCTCCTGATTCAGGAGGGCGGTTTTGTTAGAGCAGAGCTCTACAGTACGTCAGCTTCGCAACCTTATTAGAGGATGCTCAGTGGATATTCAACGATCAAACGCAGGTCGTTGTTATCACCACCGTTGTAAGAAGTGTTGGAGCGATACCAGGCGCTACGCAGGCGGAAAGACAAGTCTTTCGCTGGACCGTTTTGCATAACGTATTTGGATTCGAAGTCCAGTTCGTGCTCTTTGCCCTCTTCAGCGCCGGTGCTGATGTTGTCACCTTTGATGTAACGGGTCATGAAGCTCAGACCAGGTACGCCGAAGGTAGCCATGTTCAGGTCATAACGGCCCTGCCACGAACGCTCGTCTGCACCGTTGAAGTCAGAGTACTGCACGGAGTTGGCGAGGAAGATAGTGCCGCCGCCGTCCACGCCGTACACGTAACCGGTGTCACCGCTGGAGCGCTGGTGGGCGAGGGTGAATTTGTGCGCGCCGATGCTGTAAGCAGCGCTAAGGGACCAGATGCGGTTGTCGATGTCGCCGGACAGGTCTTGACCCTGGCTCTTGCTCTTGTACCCGTTGAAATCGAAGTTCAGAGACTGTTCGTCGTTGATCGGCAGGGTGTAGTTCAGGTTGACGTATTGCTTCTTGAAGTGGTCTTCCACGTCGGATGCTGCAACACCGGCTACAAAACTGTCGGTGAACTGATAGGTAGCACCGGCGATGTCAGCGGATTTCAGGCCACCTTCAACGATGGAGTCACGACCCATCTGGCTTTGCGCGCTCAGCGCGGTAAAGCGACCAGCGCTCAGTTCCAGGCCCGGGATCTCTTTGGATACGAGCATGGTGCCGGTAGCGGTCTCAGGCAGCAAGCGGCTGTCGTCGGTGGAAAAAAACCGGGCTGGCGACAAACTGGTTACCGTATTTCAGGACGGTGTCGGAAAGACGGAACTTGACTGCTCCACCGCTTTTCGACTGAGTATCTTCAGCTCTGCCGTCGCTATCGGCAGCGAACAGACCGTTGCCAGTGCGGCCGCGTCCAGTGTCCAGCTTGATGGAGCCAAGACCGAAAGCGTCAACACCTACACCGATGGTACCTTGGGTGAAGCCGGACTCGTAAATGGCATGCATGCCGATACCGGTTTCTTCACGATAGCCCTGGCGCTCACCCGACGGGCTGCTTTTCAGGTTTTCGTTCTTGAAATCACGGTTCATATACAGCATGCGAGTCTTGACGCTGAAGCTGCTGTCTTCAACAAAACCTTTGGCTTCATCCTGAGAAGACGCCATTGCGAACTGCGAGGTGCCTGCTGCAACAGCCAGGGCGATCATGCTCCACTTCATCACGCGCATCGTGATTTGCTCCTTTGGTTTTTAGAAGAGTACTGCCGTCCCACCTGTTTTATTATCTGGGCGGCTCTTTCTTTTTGTGTCGGCGCAAACTTATATCACGCCGACATTGTTGGCGATACTTGCGAAATCAACCTTTCAGCTTCTTTACGGCGTTGTCGCAAAAGGAGCGCTGGATGTCGCAAATTCACAGTACCGATACAGCCGGACTGACAACTTTCTCGCTGTTTAGGGGCCTTTTTGCATCGGTAAAAAAGAGTCCCTGGCAAAACACTTGAATCTCCATCGGGCAACCCTGCCACTGTTTTTATTGGATGCCGGCGACCGATTCCAATGGTGCGCTTATAGTCCATGCGATTACGAATGCAACAAGCGTGCACAAACCGCAAAATCGGTGCGGTTATTTTTGGTTGTGGCGCCTGCGTATGTGAAAACCTTGTGAAAACGGGCTCTCGGGCCCGCTTTGTCCCGGCCTTGACGAGAGTCTCTCTATGGTGTTGCAACGCACCAAAGGCGCGCATGACAACCAAAAACGTTACCGGTTCACCCCGTAGTGAGTATTTGGCGGATGCCTGACCCAATGAGCGTAGACGGTGTGTGCATTTTTGGTGCAAAAAATTCATGATCGGGTCTGCGGAAATCTGCCGGCGACTGAGTCCAGGCTCACCATATCAGGGGTTTTCATGCGCCTCTTCGCGTAAAGGCTCATGTCCGGGGCTGTGTTGGTGCGCAAATGAAACAAATGTCCCAAGTCGGAGCGTTGGGCAATTAACTGTCGGGGCTGGCGTGAAGGCCACTGCATTCGCAGGTATGCTGCGGTTCTGTCGCTTGGCGCGCTGCTCTCGGGAGCCGCCGCAAAGCTGAGATATAGGATCAGCCGGGAGTACGTACAGTGTTTGCTTTGGATTCACGACTTCAACAGGACACCCTGGTTATCGGCGACTTTGCGTTGTGCCGGCTGTTGCTGTCCAACGACAGCCATTACCCGTGGTTCATCCTGGTGCCTCGTCGCGAGGATATAAGCGAGTTGTTTCAGTTGGATGTCGCCGACCAGCAGCAGCTCTGGCGGGAAACCACCACGCTGGCCGAGTTGCTCAAGGATTCGTTCGACGCCGACAAGCTGAACGTGGCAACCTTGGGCAACGTTGTCAGCCAATTGCACATGCATGTCATTGTGCGCAAACGTGATGATGCTGCCTGGCCGGCGCCGGTCTGGGGCAGGCACCCGGCCAAGCCGTACAGCGCGGAACAGGTAGCAGCCATTCGCGAGCGCTTGCGTCTGGTGCTGACCGAAGAATTCACCTTTGTGGAGGGCTGAGTCATGAGCCTTGAAGAGCGCGTAACCGATCTGGAAAGCCGTCTGGCCTTTCAGGATGACACCATTCAGGCATTGAACGATGTGCTGGTGGCGCAGCAGAAAGTCATCGAGCGCCTGCAATTGCAGATGGAAGCACTGATCAAGCGTCACGAAGAAATGGTCGGGCAGTTCGGTGCTTTTGAAGAAGATGCGCCACCGCCGCATTATTGAGTCATTCGACAGGCACAAAAAAACCGCGAACAGCCAGGCTGTTCGCGGTTTTTTTTGGCTTTGGATCAGCGACGCGGCAGAGCGGCGATCACGTCCTCGGCTTGCAGGCCTTTGTCTCGGTTCATCACCGAGAACTCAACGCGCTGGCCTTCGACCAGAACGCGGTGGCCTTCGCCACGGATGGCGCGAAAGTGCACGAAAATATCATCGCCGGAATCCCGCGAGATAAAGCCGAAACCCTTGGAAGTGTTGAACCACTTCACGGTGCCGGTATCGCGATTGCTCATGTCATAGCTGGTCGGCGCAGCGGCCGGTGACGACTTGTAGAAGCTGATGGCCAGGTGCAGCACCACGGCAACCAGGGCGATCACCAGGCTGAACAACACGGCCGGCTGGCCAGCGATGACCGGCATCGGCGCGATCAGGGTCAGGGTTTGCAGGACGACGGTCAGTACCAGCAGGGCGCTGACCAGATTTTGCAGATGCTGGCGCGGGCCTTTGTTCCAGTAGGGAATCACTGGAGCGATGACCAGGTTCAGTAGGCCGAAAAAGGCCAGGTAGAGTGCATCGGGCTGTTGCAGGTAAGGAACGGCTTCGGCTTTCAGGCTGGGTATGAACGACAGCAGCAAGGCTGCTGCGCCCATTAGCAGGTGGACGATTTTCAACATTTTGATTGGCTCACGTTATGACGGCTCACAAGGAAGAGCTGAAGGCGCACGGTTCGCTTCAGGACAAAATAAGAGGCGGTGGACACGTACACGGCATCAGCCTATGCGCAACACCCCGGAAAATGGGGCATGGCGACACGCTGCCTATTTAACAGCAAAGCCTGCGGCTACTCAAATCAGCCCGGCCAGCGGCAGAGAAACGGGCGATTTGTCGCAGCCTGATCACGGATTCATAGCTGCGGGCGTGAGCTCGCCTTGCTAAAGTGATGTCCAACCTGCTGGATGAACTCAACCACTGTTAGGGGGTAAGCATGGCTATTGATATCGGTATCAGTGAAGAAGACCGCAAATCCATCGTCGAAGGGCTGTCGCGACTGCTGTCGGACACCTACGTGCTGTATCTGAAAACCCATAACTTTCACTGGAACGTCACCGGTCCGATGTTCCGCACGCTGCATCTGATGTTCGAAGAGCAGTACAACGAATTGGCGCTGGCCGTCGATTCGATCGCCGAGCGCATCCGCGCACTCGGCTTCCCGGCACCGGGTGCCTACGCAACCTACGCACGCCTGTCTTCTATCAAGGAAGAGGAAGGCGTGCCGAGCGCTGAGGACATGATCAAACAACTGGTCGAGGGCCAGGAAGCGGTGACCCGCACCGCACGCGGCATCTTCCCGCTGCTGGACAAGGTCAGCGATGAGCCGACGGCTGATCTGCTGACCCAGCGCATGCAGGTGCACGAGAAAACCGCGTGGATGTTGCGCGCGCTACTGGAGCAATGATCCGGCCGCTGCGGACGGCTTGAGGCCGTCCGCACGCTGTCCAGACTCTTACTGTTGTCGTTGGCTTATCCTACGAGGCTGGTCAACAAGTCGTATGGCGATAACTTTGTCACTGGGTTTTTATGAGGGCGCAGGATGTTGCCTTATAAATCAGCAGTCATGGCAAAGGAGTGTCAACGCTATGGTAGAAGCAGACAGGCGAAGCGACAGGATGTCGGCTTCGCGGCACGTAATAAAAGTCGACCCGTTTGTCAGCGGGTTCGACATGAATCTGATCCGGCCGTTGTCGCGTTCCATTCGGCTCAACGGTTTTGCGACCTGCCTGCGACTCGAGCAGGTCTACTGGAACATCCTCGGCGGCATGGCCGAGGACAATCACTGTTCTATCAGCACACTGCTGTCGCACGTCGACCGTGAGGTGCATCTGCGTCACGGTGGGGTGAAGAACTTCAGTGCGCTGGTGCGGGTGGTATGCGTCATGAACGGAAATAAAGACCTCGCAACCGCAGTTTCGCGCTGAAACGGCTGTTGCAACGAGGTTGCGGCCTGTGCAGTGTTACGGCTGCACAGGGCGCATTTAATCGATATAATCCCGCGCTTTCGCCGCAAAGCCCTGCGCGCGGCAGCAATCTGATCGCCGAGACACCCCCATGCCAATGTACGATTACCAATGTGCTTCCTGTGGTCATCAGTTGGAAGCCATTCAGAAGATCAGCGACGCACCGTTGGTCGACTGCCCTGCCTGCCAGGCGCCCGAACTGAAGAAACAGCTGTCCATGCCGGGTTTTCGCCTCAGCGGCAACGGTTGGTACGAAACCGATTTCAAGACCGGAGCCAAGAAGAATCTGGCCGGTGGCGACAAAGCTGACTAGGGTTCAAACCCTGACCGAACGACACGCGTGAGTGGCCGCCTTGCTTTAAGGCGACGGTTACTCCACCGAATTTCGAATTACGAGAAGCGAACGACACCATGATGCGCAGCCACTATTGCGGCCAACTGAACGAAAGCCTGGAAGGCCAGGAAATTACCCTTTGCGGATGGGTTCACCGTCGCCGCGACCACGGCGGGGTGATTTTCCTCGATATCCGTGATCGTGATGGTCTGGCCCAGGTGGTATTCGATCCGGATCGCGCCGAGAGCTTCGCCGCCGCCGATCGCGTGCGCAGCGAATACGTGGTGAAGATCACCGGCAAGGTGCGTCTGCGTCCGGCCGGTGCGACCAATGCCAACATGGCGTCGGGCATGATTGAAGTGCTGGGTTACGAGCTCGAAGTGCTGAACGAGTCGGAAACCCCGCCGTTCCCGCTCAACGAGTTCTCCGACGTCGGCGAAGAAACCCGCCTGCGTTATCGCTTCCTCGACCTGCGTCGTCCGGAAATGGCCGAGAAGCTGCGTCTGCGTTCGCGCATGACCACCAGCATCCGTCGCTTCCTCGACGAGAACGGTTTCCTCGACGTCGAAACGCCGATCCTGACCCGTGCCACCCCTGAGGGTGCGCGTGACTATCTGGTGCCGAGCCGTACCCACGCCGGTTCGTTCTTCGCGCTGCCGCAATCGCCGCAGCTGTTCAAGCAACTGCTGATGGTTGCCGGCTTCGACCGTTACTACCAGATCGCCAAGTGCTTCCGTGACGAAGACCTGCGTGCCGACCGTCAGCCGGAATTCACCCAGATCGACATCGAGACCAGCTTCCTCGATGAAAAAGAGATCATGGGCCTGACCGAGCAGATGATCCGTAACCTGTTCAAGGAAGTGCTGGATCTGGAATTCGGCGAATTCCCGCACATGACCTTCGAAGAGGCTATGCGCCGCTACGGTTCGGACAAGCCGGACCTGCGCATTCCGCTGGAGCTGGTCGACGTTGCCGACCAGTTGAAAGAAGTCGATTTCAAAGTGTTCAGCGGCCCGGCCAACGATCCGAAATGCCGTATCGCCGCACTGCGCGTACCTGGCGGGGCGAGCATGCCGCGCAAGCAGATCGACGATTACACCAAGTTTGTCGGCATCTACGGTGCCAAGGGCCTGGCGTACATCAAGGTCAACGAGCGCGCTGCCGGTGTTGAAGGCCTGCAATCGCCGATCGTGAAGAACATCCCCGAAGACAAGCTCAACGTGATCCTCGATCGCGTTGGCGCAGTCGATGGCGACATCGTGTTCTTCGGTGCCGACAAGGCCAAGATCGTCAGTGAAGCCCTGGGCGCGCTGCGCATCAAGCTCGGTCACGACCTCAAGCTGCTGACCTGCGAGTGGGCGCCAATGTGGGTCGTCGACTTCCCGATGTTCGAAGAAAACGACGACGGCAGCTTCTCCGCGCTGCACCACCCGTTCACCGCACCGAAGTGCACCCCGCAAGAGCTTGAAGCCAACCCGGCCGGCGCACTGTCTCGTGCGTACGACATGGTGTTGAACGGCACCGAGTTGGGCGGCGGTTCGATCCGTATTCACCGCAAGGAAATGCAGCAAGCGGTATTCCGCCTGCTGGGCATCAACGAAGCGGAACAGGAAGAGAAGTTCGGCTTCCTGCTCGACGCGCTGAAGTACGGCGCACCGCCGCACGGTGGTCTGGCTTTCGGTCTGGACCGTCTGGTGATGCTGATGACTGGCGCCCAGTCGATCCGTGAAGTGATCGCCTTCCCGAAAACCCAGAGTGCTGCCGACGTGATGACGCAGGCTCCGGGCGTAGTGGATGCCAAGGCATTGCGCGAGCTGCACATTCGCCTGCGCGAAACGCCAAAGGCTGAGTAAGACGGGCCTGAAGGCGCATCTTCGGATGCGCCTTTTTTCTTTCTCAGGTCGAATTTTTCAATTGCCGGTCGCTGCACCCGCAGGGCGGGCAAGGTTTCAAAGAGCATTCGGAGCAAGTTATGGCAGGTCATTCCAAGTGGGCAAACATCAAGCACCGCAAAGAACGTCAGGATGCCAAGAGGGGCAAGATCTTCACCAAGTGGATCCGTGAACTGACCGTTGCGGCGCGTCAGGGTGGCGGTGATCCGGGTTCCAACCCGCGTCTGCGTCTGGCCCTGGACAAGGCGTTGAGCGCCAACATGAGTCGCGACATCATTGATCGCGCCGTTGCGCGCGGCGCCGGTGCCACCGAAGCGGACAACGTTGAAGAACTGACCTACGAAGGCTACGGCCCGGGCGGCGTGGCGGTGATGGTTGAGTGCATGACCGACAATCGCAACCGCACCGCTGCGGCTGTGCGTCACGCGTTCAGCAAGTGCGGCGGCAACCTCGGCACCGACGGTTCGGTGGCCTACCTGTTCGAGCGCAAAGGCCAGATCAGCTTCGCCCCGGGCGTTGATGAAGACGCACTGACCGAAGCGGCGCTGGAAGCCGATGCCGATGACGTGGTCACCCATGAAGACGGTTCGATCGACGTGTTCACCTCGTTCACCAGTTTCTATGCAGTGCGCAACGCGCTGGAAGCGGCCGGGTTCAAGGGCGACGACGCGGAAATCGTCATGCAGCCGACCACCAGCGCCGAACTGGATCTGGAAGGTGCGGAGAAGGTGCTCAAGCTGATCGACATGCTTGAAGACCTGGATGACGTGCAGAACGTTTATTCCAACGCGGACATTCCGGAAGACGTCGCTGCTCAGCTGGGCTAGGAGCGACTAGGATTGAATGTGGGAGCGGGCTTGCTCGCGAAGGCGGAGTATCAGCAACAGCGTTGCTGGATGACACTCCGCTTTCGCGAGCAAGCCCGCTCCCACATTGGTAATTCGCTGTTCTGAATTTTTTTGCTCTTACTGCAGGCGTTATGACTCTAATTCTTGGTATCGACCCCGGTTCGCGCATTACCGGTTACGGGATCGTCCGCGATACCGGGCGTGGCGGCTGCATCTACGTGGCCTCGGGCTGCATTCGCACCGGCTCCGGCGAGCTGCATGAGCGCCTGCAAATCGTCTATCGCGGCGTGCGCGAGATCATCAAGACCTACGGCCCGGTGACCATGGGCATCGAAAAGGTGTTCATGGCAAAAAACGCCGACTCGGCGCTCAAACTCGGTCAGGCGCGCGGCGCTGCGATTGTTGCCGGCGCTGAAGAGTGTCTGGAAATCGCCGAGTACACCGCCACGCAAGTCAAACAAGCGGTGGTCGGCACCGGTGCGGCCAATAAGGAGCAGGTGCAGATGATGGTCATGCACATGCTGAAGCTGACCAGCAAACCGCAGATCGACGCCTCCGACGCCTTGGCTATCGCCATTTGCCATGCGCACACACGTTCAAGTCTGCTGCCGCACGGTCTGGGAACCGCACGCAGTCGTGGCGGGCGCCTGCGTCTCTGATAGCATCAGCATCAATTTTCCTGAAAGTGACGTTGCGGTGCCTGTGTTGCCGGCGCGCAAGCCACCTTCACTCGTCGCCAGCCCACGGCTGGCCAGCGCTCAAGGATTCAAAACGTGATTGGACGCTTGCGCGGCACCCTGGCTGAGAAACAGCCGCCGCACCTGATTCTCGATGTAAACGGCCTCGGCTATGAGGTGGAAGTGCCGATGACCACCCTTTATCGTCTGCCGTCGGTCGGTGAACCGCTGACCCTGCACACCCATTTGGTCGTACGCGAAGACGCGCAATTGCTCTATGGTTTTGCCGGCAAGCGTGAGCGAGACTTTTTTCGCGAGCTGATCCGTCTCAACGGTGTCGGGCCGAAACTGGCGCTGGCGCTGATGTCGAGCCTGGAAGTCGACGAATTGGTGCGTTGCGTGCAGTCGCAGGATACTTCGGCCTTGACCAAAGTGCCGGGGGTTGGCAAGAAGACCGCCGAGCGTTTGCTGGTCGAATTGAAAGATCGCTTCAAGGCCTGGGAAACTTCCCCGGCAATGTTCGCGCTGGTGCCGAATCAGCCCGACGGCCCGGCGCCGGTCAACAGCGCCGAGACCGATGCGGTCAGCGCATTGATCTCCCTGGGCTACAAGCCGCAGGAAGCGAGCAAGGCGATTTCCGCGATCAAAGACAAGAACCTGAGCAGCGAAGACCTGATCCGCCGCGCTCTGAAGGGAATGATTTAAGTGATTGAAGCTGATCGTCTGATCGCCGCCGCGCACAGCCCGCGTGAGCGCGAAGAAGTCCAGGACCGGGCGATTCGTCCGGTCAGTCTGGCCGACTACATTGGCCAGCCGACCGTGCGCGAGCAGATGGAACTGTTTATTCAGGCTGCCCGTGGCCGTAGTGAATCCCTCGATCACACCTTGATTTTCGGCCCTCCGGGGCTGGGCAAGACGACGTTGGCGAACATCATTGCCCAGGAAATGGGCGTGTCGATCAAGAGCACCTCGGGGCCTGTGCTGGAACGCCCGGGTGATCTGGCCGCGTTGCTGACCAATCTTGAGCCGCACGACGTGCTGTTCATCGACGAAATTCATCGTCTGTCGCCAATCGTTGAAGAAGTGCTGTACCCGGCGATGGAAGATTTCCAGCTCGACATCATGATCGGCGAAGGGCCGGCGGCGCGTTCCATCAAACTGGATCTGCCACCGTTCACTCTGGTCGGTGCGACCACCCGCGCCGGCATGCTGACCAATCCGCTGCGTGATCGCTTCGGTATCGTCCAGCGCCTGGAGTTTTACAGCACCGCGGATCTGGCGACGATTGTCAGTCGTTCGGCGGCCATTCTCGGTCTGCCGCTGGATCCGGAGGGTTCGTTCGAAATTGCCCGGCGCGCCCGTGGCACTCCGCGAATAGCCAACCGTTTGCTGCGTCGAGTCCGCGACTTCGCCGAAGTCCGCGCCAAGGGACATATCACCAAGTCGGTAGCGGATCTGGCGCTGAACCTGCTGGATGTCGACGAACACGGTTTCGATCACCAGGACCGACGTCTGCTGCTGACCATGATTGAGAAGTTCGACGGCGGTCCGGTAGGTATCGACAGTCTTGCAGCGGCGATCAGCGAAGAACGCCACACCATTGAAGACGTGCTCGAGCCCTATCTGATCCAGCAGGGCTACATCATGCGCACGCCACGGGGCAGGGTAGTGACCCGACATGCGTATCTGCATTTCGGTTTAAACATTCCGTCACGAATGGGCGAAATGCCCTTGGCAGACGATTTTCTTGATGCCGCAGACGATTGATACACATTTGTTGGTGATTTATTCAGGGTTTGTATTGTCAGACGACGGTACTTTTGCGGTAAAGCTCTGAAACCACGAAAAACAGTTGCCTGGCCGGATTGGCAACCTGAGGAGTAAGCACTAGAGTATGCGCGCGCAAAACGGGCTTGAGCCGTTCGCACATCGTTGTCGCGTTTATTACGAGGACACCGACGCGGGCGGCATCGTGTATTACGTTAATTACCTCAAGTTTATGGAACGGGCTCGAACCGAACGGCTACGGGAACTGGGCTTTGCCCAATCGCAGCTTGCTGGAGAGGACCTGTTGTTCGTCGTGCATTCCAGCGAAGCGCGCTACCACGCGCCGGCGCGACTGGACGACGAACTGCTGGTAAGCGCTGATGTAACCGAATTGAACCGTGCCAGCCTGCGCTTCAGACAGCAGGTCAGGCGGGCCACGGATAATGTGCTGCTCTGCGAAGGGCAGTTTTTGGTGGCCTGCGTGCGCACCGACAGTTTGAAACCCCGGGCCCTTCCCGAAGACCTGCGTGCGGCCTTCGCCGACGCGGTCGGCCCGGGTACACACTCAAAGCAGGAGATAAAGCGTGGAAGCTAACGTCGTCGACCATTCCTCCATGTGGAGCCTGGTCAGCAATGCCAGCATCGTGGTGCAGTTGGTAATGTTGACCCTGGTGGCCGCATCGGTGACCTCATGGATCATGATCTTTCAGCGCAGCAACTTGCTGCGTGCCGGTCGACGCGCCCTGGAGAGCTTCGAAGAGCGCTTCTGGTCGGGTATCGATCTTTCCAAACTGTACCGTCAGGCTGGCAGCAATCCTGATCCGGATTCGGGCGTGGAGCAAATCTTCCGCGCCGGTTTCAAGGAATTCTCCCGCCTGCGCCAGCAGCCAGGCGTCGATCCTGAAGCGGTAATGGAAGGTGTGGCCCGTGCCATGCGCGTGGCCATTTCGCGTGAAGAAGAAAAGCTCGAGCAGAGCCTGCCGTTCCTCGCCACTGTTGGTTCGGTCAGCCCGTACATCGGTCTGTTCGGTACCGTCTGGGGGATCATGAACTCTTTCCGCGGTCTGGCCAGCGCTCAGCAAGCGACCCTCGCCACCGTTGCTCCAGGTATCGCCGAAGCCCTGATTGCCACCGCGATCGGCCTGTTCGCCGCGATCCCGGCGGTCATCGCTTACAACCGTTTTGCTGCCCGCAGCGAAACCTTGCTGGGCCGCTACTACACCTTCGCCGATGAATTCCAGGCGATCCTGCACCGCAAAGTGCACACCAGCGAAGAATAAGCAGGTATTTCCCGATGGCTTTAATCGCTCGAGCTCGCAAAAAGCGCAAGCCGGTCGCCGAGATGAACGTAGTGCCCTACATCGACGTGATGTTGGTGCTGCTGGTCATCTTCATGGTGACCGCGCCGATGCTCAATCAGGGCGTGAAAGTTGATCTGCCCAAGGTTTCCAGCGAAGCCTTGCCGCAGGACAACAACACCCAGGTCCTGACCATTTCGATCAAGGCTGACAAGACCTACTACTGGAACCTTGGCAGCGAAGTCGACACCGAGAAGCAACAGGACAGGGCCATGACCCTGCCGCAAATGACTGACGCGGTGACCAAGATCATTCGCGCCGGCACCGAGAGCGGCAAACGCACCCAGGTGTTCATTCGTGGCGACAAGACTGTCGACTACGGCGCCGTCATGGGTGCCATGGGCGGGTTGCAGAAAGCCGGGGTCGGTAACGTTGGTCTGATAACCGAGGCCCCCTGATGCAGCAACAGCGAGAGCCGTCCGCCTCGGAAAGCTACTTCTGGCCCAGTGTTCTGGCGATTGTCCTGCACGTGCTCGTGTTCGGCATGCTGTTCGTCAGTTTTGCCTTTACGCCCGAACTGCCGCCGGCCAAGCCGATTGTCCAGGCGACTCTGTATCAGCTGAAATCGAAAAGTCAGGCCACTACCCAGACCAATCAGAAGATTGCGGGTGAGGCGAAGAAATCCGCCGCGCGCCAGACCGAAGTCGAACAGATGGAACAGAAAAAGATCGAGCAGGAAGCGGTGAAGGCGGCGGAACAAAAGAAAGAGGACGCGGCTCAAAAGGCCGAGGAGGCCAAGAAGGCCGACGAGGCGAAAAAAGCGGACGAAGCGAAAAAGGCTGATGAAGCCAAAAAAGCCGACGACGCGAAGAAAGCCGAAGCGAAAAAGGCCGAAGAGAAACAATTGGCTGATATAGCCAAGAAGAAGGCTGAAGACGAAGCGAAAAAGGCTGCTGAGGAAGAGGCGAAGAAAGCCGCTGCCGAAGAAGCCAAGAAAAAGATCGTCGAAGACGCGAAAAAGAAAGCCGCCGAAGACGCCAAGAAGAAAGCTGAAGCTGAAGAGGCGAAGAAGAAAGTCGCCGAAGACGCGAAGAAGAAAGCTGCCGCCGATGCTGCGAAGAAGAAAGCGCAGGAAGCTGCACGTAAATCCGCTGAAGACAAAAAGGCTCAGGCCCTGGCAGATCTGCTTTCCGACACGCCGCAGCGCCAGCAGGCCTTGGCCGATGAGCAGGGTGACGAAGTCGCCGGCAGTTTCGATGACCTGATTCGCGCTCGCGCAGCAGAAGGCTGGGCTCGTCCTCCTTCGGCGCGCAAAGGCATGACGGTCGTGCTGCAAATCGGCATGTTGCCGGACGGTACGGTGACTTCGGTCACCGTGGCCAAGTCCAGTGGTGACGGTCCGTTCGATGCCTCGGCAGTTGCGGCAGTGAAGAATATTGGACGTTTGACAGAAATGCAGGGAATGAAGCCGAGCGATTTCGCTCCGTATCGTTCATTCAAGATGACATTCACACCTGAGGATCTAGCCTTGTGAGAAACCTTCTTCGAGGAATGCTGGTCGTGATCTGCTGCATGGCAGGGATCGCGGCGGCAGATGAAAAGAACATTCTGGTCACCAGCGGTAGCGATCGGGCTACTCCGATCGCGGTCGTACCGTTCGGCATGCAGGGCGGCGCGGTGCTGCCTGACGATATGGCGGAAATCATCGGTAACGATTTGCGCAACTCGGGCTATTACTCGCCGATTCCAAAAGCCAACATGATCAGCCAGCCAAGCCAGCCGAGCGAAATCATCTTCCGTGACTGGAAGGCGGTGGGGGCCCAGTACATGATGGTCGGCAGCATCGCTCCGGCAGGCGGTCGCCTGCAGGTGCAGTGGGCACTGTTCAACGTTGCCACCGAACAGAAAGTGGCCGACGGCAGTGTTTCCGGTACTACCGATCAGATTCGCGATATGGCGCACTTCATTTCCGATCAGTCGTTTCAGAAGCTGACCGGTATTGAAGGAGCTTTCTCGACTCGCCTGCTGTACGTAACGGCTGAGCGTTTCTCCGAGAAAAACACCCGATACACCCTGCAACGCTCCGACTATGACGGCGCGCGTGCAGTAACTCTGCTGCAATCGCGCGAGCCGATCCTGTCGCCGCGTTTCGCACCGGATGGCAAGCGAATTGCCTACGTGTCGTTCGAACAGAAGCGTCCGCGCATCTTCATGCAGAACATCGACACCGGTCGCCGCGAGCAGATCACCAACTTCGAAGGCCTCAATGGCGCGCCAGCCTGGTCGCCGGATGGTAACCGCCTGGCGTTCGTGCTGTCGAAAGACGGTAACCCGGACATCTACGTAATGAACCTCGGTTCGCGTCAGATCACCCGTGTGACCTCTGGCCCGGGCATCAACACCGAGCCGTTCTGGGGCAAGGATGGTTCGACCATTTACTTCACCTCGGACCGTGGCGGCAAGCCGCAGATCTATAAAACCAGCGCCAGTGGCGGTGGTGCCGAACGTGTGACGTTCGTTGGCAACTACAACGCCAACCCGAAACTGTCGGCTGATGAAAAGACTTTGGTGATGATTCATCGTCAGGATGGCTTCACCAATTTCAAGGTGGCAGCTCAGGATCTGCAGCGGGGTAGTGTAAAGATCCTCACTGATAGCACTCTGGACGAGTCGCCTACTGTTGCGCCCAACGGCACCATGGTAATCTACGCCACCCGCCAACAGGGCCGGGGAGTCTTGATGCTCGTGTCCATTAATGGACGCGTGAGGCTCCCGCTTCCTACCGCTCAAGGCGAAGTCAGAGAACCGTCCTGGTCCCCTTACCTGAAGTGAGCGGGCGCTACACGTTTTACTTAACACACTGGGGTTCATTAGGAGTTTCACGATGGAAATGCTGAAGTTTGGTAAATTTGCTGCGCTGGCTCTGGCCATGGCTGTAGCTGTAGGTTGCTCGTCCAAAGGCGGCGACAACGCCGGTGAAGGCGCTGTTGATCCAAACGCTGGTTACGGCGCAAACACGATGCCACCTGGCTGCGTCTGATTTCCCGTGGCCTTAATCTCGACACTACCTTGCGGGTCACGGTTTCCGGGCCCAGGG